>JBAXJV010000099.1:0-8853 GCA_037137675.1 bacterium
GAGAAGCTGGCTGAGCACGTCCAGACGATTCGTCGCGAGAATTTCCCTGACTATCAGATCCAGCCCGCAGGTGAAAGGGATGTTTACTCCGCCATCATTTACATTGAACCATTTTCGGACCGTAATCTGCGCGCCTTTGGTTTTGATATGCTCACCGAACCGGTGCGACGCAAGGCCATGGAGCAGGCGCGTGATGAAAACGCTACCGTGCTCTCGGGCAAAGTCAGGCTCATCCAGGAAACCGCCCAGGATGTCCAGGCTGGCACTTTAATGTTGATCCCCGTATACCGGCGGGGGGTGCCGGTTGAAACCATTGCGCAACGCCGTGCCGCCATCCAGGGCTGGGTCTATAGTCCCTACCGCATGAACGACCTGATGCGCGGAACCCTGAGTGATTGGTCTACGAAGCAGAACGACCGGCCGCTTTGCCTTCAGGTATATGATGGCAATTTGATGTCTGCTGACAACTTGCTTTACGACAGTCAGCATGGCGGGAATCAAACAAGGGAACTCCACGCGCCGGCTATCAAGCTGACAGCAATGGATTTCGCCGGACGTCGCTGGACTTTGCGATTCACTCAGCCAGCCGGACTCTCATCTATGGCTGATTACAGCAATGTCCGGATCGTTGTTGCCGGCGGTCTATGCTTCAGCCTGCTTTTAAGCGCGTTAACACTCGCCATGCTTAACTTGCGTGCCAATCTCCGGCAACTGCATGAGAGCGAACACAAGCACCGTGTATTATTTGAAAATTCGCCGGACGCCTGCCTGATGATTGTGGACGGCGTGATCATCAACTGCAACCGCGCCGCTGAGCTCATGCTGCGCGGTGACCGGAAACTGATTGTGGGCCAGATGCCAGCCCGGTTTTCTCCGGAATATCAGCCCGACGGACGGAAATCCGCTGATTTTGCGGACGAAAAAATCCGCGATGCATTAAGTACCGGTACCAATGCTTTCGAGTGGATGCACCGCCGTCTGGACGGGACGGATTTCTATGTCGATGTATCGCTCTCGACCATTCTTATGCAAGGACAAACGGTTTTGTTTGCATCATGGCGCGACATTACCTGGCGCAAACGGGTAGAAGTTTACCGGGAAATAAGCAGGGCAGTCCTGCAGATACTCAACCAACCCGGAATTCTGCAAGAGGCCCTCCAACGCGTCGTCGCTGTTTTGAAGACGCAAACCGGATTCGATGCCGTGGGCTTACGACTGCAAAAAGGCGAGGACTTTCCGTTCATTGCTCAAGAGGGTTTTTCCGATAGTTTTATGCGGTCGGAAAACTCGCTAGTCGAACGTGGTGCGGATGGCGGGCTGTGCCGCGACCAGCACGGCAATCTCCGCCTGGCATGTACCTGTGGGCAGGTTATATCTGGCGCGACCGGTCCGGAACATCCGGATTTTACGAAGAGTGGCAGCTTCTGGACAAACGATTCCTGCCGTTTGCCAGAAGTTCCGGCCAATCCTGAGCTACTGTTTCATCCACGCAAACAATGCATGCATCACGGATTTACATCCAAGGCGCTGATTCCCGTCCGGAGCAAGGACCGGATTATTGGTCTGATTCACATTGATGACCGGCGCAAGAATTGCTTTACCCTTGAAACGGTTGAACTTCTGGAGGGAATCGCCTCACATATCGGCGAGGCCCTGATGCGTAAGCAGGCGGAGGCGGATAACGCTGAACTTGAAACGCAAAACCGGCAACTTCAAAAGGCCGAAAGTCTGTGGCGTATGGCTGGCGCAATTGCCCACCATTTCAACAATCAACTGATGGGGGTGATGGGCAATCTTGAGCTGGCTCTGCAAGACCTGCCACGTTCTGAGGATCTTTACTCAATTCTGAAAGCAGCCATGCAGTCTGCTACTCAGGCGGCGGGCGTGAGCAGCTTGATGCTGACCTACCTCGGTCAAACCTCCGCAACGCATGCGATATTGGACCTTTCAATTTCCTGCCGTCAATATCTGCCGGTATTACGTGCCGCACTACCGGGCAATATTGTTTTAGACACTTGTTTACCTGCGTCAGGCCCGGTTATCAATGGCAACGAAAACCAAATACAGCAGCTTCTAACCATTCTGATTGTCAACGCTGGCGAGGCCCTCGAGACTAGAGCGGGAACCATTCGTATGGCCATCACAGCCATTCAGCAAGCGTCTGACATCCCCCTTACGCACCGTTTTCCGTTTGCCTGGAAGCCGCAGGAACTGCCTTATGCCTGCCTGGAAGTCAATGACACTGGTTGCGGTATCGCCGACAGCGATATTGATCAGATATTTGACCCGTTTTTTACAACCAAGTTTACCGGACGGGGGCTGGGGTTGGCGGTTTTGCTTGGGATTGTGCGTTCACATGACGGCTGTATTACAGTGGAGAGCAAACCGGGGCGTGGAAGTACCTTCCGTGTTTACTTGCCGAACCGTACGACATGAATGCCTTACGCGCCGTGATTGATAAAGCCACAGGTAATTGAGCAGGATGAATAAACGATTATTGTCATGCCTGATGCTGGTGTTGATTATGGTGCTGATCTTCGGTGCCATGTGGCTGGCTGCGCACTGGTCCGACCGGGGACTTCGCGCCGGACTGCTTCAATATATTTGGAAGTGGGACATGGCAACCAAGGTGGCGCCGCTGATTGGATTGATGATCGTGCTGCTGATTGTAGTAGTCGTCGCTTTTGTTACACCCCGCCGGATTAAAGCCATTCCCAAACCGGTTTTGTGGCGTCTATTGCCGCCGTTGACGGTCATGGTAATTGCCATGATGGCCGCTGCGGGAGCCCTTTTATATCGCCAGCACCAGCAGCAAGTCGTCAGAGCGATCGCTTGCGATATCGCTGAAGTTGAAGGTAATCTGAGCCTGGCATTGAAACAGCAGTCCACTTTCCTGACTGCCGTCTTGCAGCCTGTCGCCGCTGATGCCATTGTACAAAAGGCCCTGCGCGCGAACGACGCCGACCGTCTTCTGACCTCCGAGCGCTCCGTCTTTTCGGCACTGCACCGTGAAAATAATATCACGCACTTCTACTTTTTAAATACCAACCGCATCTGCATTCTGCGTCTCCATCATCCGGAGCTGCGCGGAGACCTGATCAATCGCTTCACGACTATCGAGGCCGCGCGCACAGGCAAGACCGCAGCGGGCGTTGAGTTGGGACTGAGTGGCAACTTCACTTTGCGGGTGGTACAGCCGGTTTTCGAAGACGGCAGCCTTGCCGGCTATGTTGAGTTAGGCAAGGAAATTGACGCGGTGCTGAAAGAACTGCGCCCCAGGACCGACATTCAACTCTCTGTAATCATCCGCAAGCAGTATCTAAACCGGCAGGCTTATGAAGATGGACTGCGTCTGGACGGACGGCAGTCCGACTGGGACCGACTGCCAAATAGTGTCGTGTCCTATGCTTCTCAGGGTCGCCTGCCCGACGCGTTCGCACCCTTAGCG
Organism: bacterium; assembly: GCA_037137675.1. Classification (GTDB taxonomy): domain Bacteria; phylum Verrucomicrobiota; class Kiritimatiellia; order CAIKKV01; family CAIYGI01; genus CAIYGI01. The sequence goes on from JBAXJV010000099.1 coordinate 3,449, forward strand.
GATCATGTAGCGGAGAGCGCGCATGCACATTGCGGAACGGAGCGGAACATTGTTTTCGCCGGGGAGGAATGGTGGGTATCCTGTATACCGCTGCAGGATGCATCAGGCAAAGAAGTTGCCAAATTGTTGATTATGCGTGACATCACGGCTATAAATGCGAGCTTTGTCCGGCTGATGATCATGAGCGTTACTGTCAGTGCGATTATGCTGACACTGCTGCTGGGGTTCATCTATGCCCTGCTCAGCCGCACTGACTCCGGCATCTGCTACCAACAGGCGGAACTGCGTGAAAGCGAGTTCAAATACCGGTCCATTGTTGACATGACCGGCGCCGGCTATTTGATTTTAGATTCACAAGGAATGGTTCTGGACGCGAATCAGGAATATGTGCGCCTTAGCGGGCATGCCAGACTTCAGGATATTCTGGGCAAGCGCGTCACAGAATGGACAGCTGAGGGAGCAAAGCAAAGAAATGCCGAAGCCATGGTCCTGTGCGCGAAGAATGGATTCGTCAGAAACTTTGTGACCGAATACATGCACGCGGACGGGTTGATTAAATATGTGCTGATCAATGCAGCCGTGCAGGGTAATGGTGAGTCGTTACGTATCATATCGCTCTGCAGAGACATCACCGAGCGCACGCATAACGAGGCCAAATTGCAGAAAATGCAAAAACTTCAGAGTATTTGCATGACGGCCGGCGGGATTGCGCATGATTTCAACAATATAATTACGGGGTTGTTTTTTCGCATCGGCTTTGTCAAAGAAACGCTGCCGGTGGATCATCCCGGTACCCCTGCACTTGAAGAAGCAGAACAAGCCTTGAAACGGGCTGTTGCGTTGATCAAGAAGTTGCTGGTCATCGCCAAGGGTGGCGACGTGGTTAAGGAGAAAATCAGGCTGGGGGCGCTTCTTGAGGATGTCGTGCACTTCGACCTTGGCGGCAGCGATGTTAAGCTTCTTTTCCATCAGGCTGAAGAATTGTGGCTGGTCGAAGTTGATAAGGGGCAAATTCAACAGGTCGTTTCCAACATTACCATCAATGCCCGTCAAGCCATGCCTGAGGGCGGATGTTTGTATGTCACTTTGGAGAATGCGGAAATTGCAGAGGGGGCCATTTTCGGGCTGTGTCAGGGAAAATATGTAAAGGTTACCCTGCGGGATCAGGGAACCGGCATTGATCCAATATATATGGACCGGATATTTGAACCCTATTTTACCACCAAACCGACCGGTAACGGGCTTGGTTTGGCGACGGCCTATTCCATCATCAATAACCACGGCGGCCAGATCGGCGTTGTTTCAGAGCTTGGTAAAGGTGCAACGTTCACCTTTTATCTGCCGGCATTTGAATCAATGGTGTAGACAATATACAACAGGCAAGCCATGCAGCAACCATCTGAATATTCAAGGTCTCCGCGCTGGAACTGGGGCCTCTCATGGGTCGTCCTGGCAGGCGGCCTGATGCTTGCCTCTCTTGCAACTCTGTACATAAAATCGAATGTCGAAAGAAGCGCAAAACGGGTCTTTGAATTTTACTGTGACGAAATTTGCCACCTGATTTCTGGCAGGCTTGATGACCACGCGCGTATTCTGATGAGCGGCGCGGCGTTTTTTAATGCCTCAGAGGAGGTCACACGCGAAGAATGGCGTTTATTTAATCAGGGCCAGAAGTTCGCAAAACAACTCCCCGGCATTCAGGGGATTGGTTTTTCATTGTTAATTCCGCGTTCAGAATTGCCACGGCATATTCAGGCAATCCGCAACGAAGGATTCCCGGAGTACAAATTATGGCCGGATGGTGAGCGTGAAATCTACTCCTCCATTATTTACCTGGAGCCCTTTTCCGGACGTAACCAGCGAGCCTTTGGGTATGACATGTTCTCGGAACCGGTGCGCCGGCAGGCCATGGAGCTGGCGCGTGATACGGATTCTGCGGCGCTTTCCGGAAAAATCATTCTGGTTCAGGAAACCAACCAGGACGTTCAATACGGCACCTTGATGTATGTTCCGGTTTACCGCAAAGGCATGCCGGTAAATACCGTCGAGCAGCGACGCGCCGCAATTTACGGCTGGGTCTACAGTCCTTACCGGATGAATGATCTGATGAACGGGATCCTGATTAGACACAATCTGGAGCAACAACAGCTGCAGCTTATGGTTTTCGATGACGGTGAAATTTCACCCAAAGCGCTACTATACGAAAGTTACCGTGCGAAGAGAACGCAGCGCTGGACTGCGGCACGCTTTACCAGAATAATCCCGGTTGCTTTCAACGGGCATTACTGGACACTGCATTTCACACAAACCGGAGGCGGCTTTCTGACGGTGGAATACTTCAAGGTATGGATTACCATGCTTGGCGGCATACTGGTTGCCTTACTGCTGTTTACCCTGATTCGTGTGCTGTTGAACACCCGTGCCGCAGCGCAGCGCATGGCGAAAACAATGACCCTTGATTTACGAAAGAGCGAGGAAGCTCTGCAAAAGGCCACCGACCGTCTGTCGCTGGCTGTGCGCGCTGGCGGTGTTGGCATCTGGGACTACGATGTTGTCAATAACCTGCTGGTTTGGGACGAAAGCATGTTTCGCCTCTACGGCATTACGCGTGATCAATTCGGAGGTGCTTACGAGGCCTGGCAAGCCGGGGTTCACCCGGAAGACCGGTCGCGAGGCAACCATGAAATCCAGCTCGCGTTACGTGGAGAAAAAGAGTTTGACACCGAATTCCGTGTGCTTTGGAACGACGGAAGCACTCACAACATCCGGGCCATCGCCAGAGTGCAGCGTGATGCCCTTGATCAACCTTTGCGGATGATTGGTACGAATTGGGATATCACCGAGCTCAAGCTTGCCGAAAAAAAATTACTGGAGAGCGAATCCAATTTCCGGACATTTTTCGAGTCCATGACCGATATGATTATTGTCGGCACGCCTGAAGGCCGGATCATTTTCACTAACGCCGCTGTTACGCGCACGTTGGGTTACAGCGCTGCCAAACTGGCCAGCATGCAGGTTCTGGATTTGCATCCGGCAGAAAAACGGCAGGAAGCTGAGGAAATCTTCGCCGCCATGTTCCGGGGCGAGCGTGAAAGTTGCCCGCTGCCGCTGGCGTGCGAAAATGGCACTCTGGTGCCAGTTGAGACCAGAATCTGGTTTGGTAAATGGAATGGCTCGGACTGCCTCTTCGGCATCTGTAAGAATTTGAGCTCGGAGCAGGAAGCACAGCAGCGCTTCGAACGCCTGTTCCGGAATAATCCGGCGCTCATGGCGCTTTCATCCCTGCCGGAGCGGAAGTTTTTCGATGTCAACGCAGCCTTCCTGAAGGTGCTCGGCTTCGCCAGGGATGACGTGATCGGCAAAACTACCGATGAGCTGAAACTGTTTCCCCGCCCGGATCAACAAGCCGCAGTGGCGAATAACCTGCTGGTGGATGGGCGAATCACGGATTTCGAACTTCAGTGCCGGCGCAAAGACGGTACGATCATAGATGGCATTTTTTCAGGCGAAGTGATCAGTAATCAGGGGCGGCAATATTTTCTGACCGTGATGATTGACATCACCGCGCGCAAACGCACCGAAGCAGAACTTGCCAGAGTTTCGGCTATTCAACGTGAATTGATGCATCTGGCCACTAATTTCGTCAACGTGCCGATGGAGCGGCAGGATGCGGCGATTGAGCAATCGCTGGCGACTATGGGCCAGATGCTCCATGCGGATCGCGCCTACCTTTTCGCTTACGACTTTGCTAAAGGTATCATGTCCAACACTCACGAATGGTGTGGCGCAGGGACTAGACCGGAAATCGGCAATCTTCAGGCCATACTCACGGACATGTTTCCGGAGTGGGCCGAGGCCCACAGGCGCGGCGAACTGGTGCATGTTCCCAGCGTGGCGGCTTTGCCGATAGATAGCAGCCTGCGCCAAGTGCTCGATCCGCAGGGAATCCGCTCGCTGATCACACTGCCGCTGATGCAGGGTGCAGACTGTTTGGGATTCGTTGGCTTTGATGCTGTGCAAACAGAGCGGATCTGGCGGGATGAAGAGGTGGCGCTTTTGCGCGTGCTGGCCGAACTCTACGCGCATTTTGAAGCCCGCCGCGCCACCGAACGAGAAATGCTGGAGCTTCAGAAACGATTGACCCAAGCCCGTGACGTGGCGCAAGCAGCGGCCCTTGCCAAAAGCCTTTTTTTGGCCAACATGTCACACGAAATCAGAACGCCCCTGAATGCCATCCTGGGTTATGCTCAGATTATGGAGCGCGATTGCCGGATTTGCCCGACTGGACTGCGGCTTAATGCAATCACCCGCAGCGGCGAGCATCTTCTGGCGCTGATCACGGACTTACTCGAACTGGTGCGCAGCGATGCCAGCGTTATCCCCCTCGTGCCTGGCAATTTTGATTTTTACCAGATGCTTGAAGACGTACGCTTGATGTTTGTCCGGCAACCGGATGTGCAGGGGTTGAATCTGGAGGTGGCATATACCCCGGAGGTTCCACATTTCATTTATGCCGATCAGGGTAAGGTTCGGCAGGTGCTCATAAACCTGCTTGGAAATGCAATCAAGTTCACCGAAAAAGGTGCTGTGCGCCTGTCGGCGTCCGTGCTGGCAGATGGCAGAACAGAAGGTATCACGATCGCCGTGGACGTCGAAGATACGGGGTGTGGCATCCGTGAGGACGAACAGGAGCGCATTTTCGATATCTTTGGACAGGCGGAACAGGGACGGAAGAGCGGTAAAGGCACGGGGCTGGGGCTGCCCTTGAGCCGGCGCTACGCGCGGGCGCTCGGTGGCGACGTTACGGTCAGCAGTCGCCCGGGGGCTGGCAGTATCTTCCGTTTTGTCTTCCACGCGCTAGCCGCAAGCAGCAGCGAGACCGGACTGCCGCTTTGTGGAAACGTGCTGCGACTTGCCGGCGATCAAATTGCATGCCGTATGCTGGTGGTTGATGATGATCAGGCGAGCCGCGAAATGCTTGCCGATATGCTGACGTCGGTCGGGTTCAAGGTTGAAATGGCGGCCAGCGCAGCACAAGCCCTGCAGCGACTGCGTCAGGCAGACGGGATTGATTTAGTGCTGATGGATAAAAGCATGCCGGAGATGGATGGCTACGAGGCGATCGGACGCATTCGCAACCTTCCGGAAGGGCGCAAGCTTAAGGTGTTGGCAGTGACGGCGGCCGGTTTTAGCGATGAAAGAGCACAGGCGCTGGCTGCAGGCGCGGATGGATATATCTCCAAGCCTGTGCGGCGGGAGCAGCTTCTGGAAGAAATTGGCCGCATCGCCGCAGTCCGGTACGAATATGAACAGCCGCAACTTGCCACGCTTACCGCAACGCACGTCGCCGGCCTATATCCTGAAAAGCTAAAACAGCTGCCGGTCGCGCAGCGCCAGAGCATGGA
>JBAXJV010000100.1:0-8839 GCA_037137675.1 bacterium
ATCCGGTGAGGCACACGGGTTGCGGGTGAAACAGAATTGGTGCTGGGTCGAGTTTGAATGGACGAGGCGGCCGGCGTCCGGGCCAGCGTTCAAGATGTCGCGTGAGTTTGCTCTCGTTTTGACCGGATACGATTATCTCCTGGTTTCCATCACGGCGCCAGTTGGCTCCAACGTCACACTCATGGCAACAACCGATGCCGGGATTCGTACGATGGTCGCGCCGCCCGCACCGGCCCGGAAGCGCGAACTCGCCCTGCCGCTGAACGGCGCGACTCGTCTCGATCGTCTCACTCTGGCTATCGAGGCCGCAGGGGATGGGTTTGCGGTTGGATTCATCGGCTGGTGCGGGTTGCAGAACTCCCGGCTTTTGCCGCAGCTATTGCAGCAGCATCAGGTTGATGAGTGCTGGCCGCAGCATTTGCAGCCTGAAAGTTTCGAACCGCAATTTGTCCCTGGCTACGGCCTCGCGTTGACGGCTGATGATCTAGCCGTTTTGCGCGACAGTTCCGCGTGGCAAGATTGGTCTGCGCTGACCGAAATTTCGCCGGAGACGATGATTGGGGATGCGGTGAACTTCTGGGGTGATACCCGGTACTGCCGCGAACGCGATCATGACCGGATTTTACTCACGCGAGGTCTGAATGCGGCTCTGCTCGGCCAGTTGCGGCGCGACAAGTCGCTCTTGCGGTTCGCCGCGCGGTGCGCACTTGCCATCGGGATGTGTGAACATTGGGACGATGCGTTCATCTGCCGGTTTCCGGGGTCGGCATTCAATCACCGGTGTTTTGTCCAGAGCCTTTGCGCATACGAAGTTGCCGCGATTCTTGATCTGGCCGGTGAAATGTTCACCGCCGCCGGGCGGGATTTTCTCTTGCGCCGTCTTGCCGAAGAAGGGGTTGGCGCGATCCAGTACAACACCTGGAAGTACGACTACATCTTCGGCTGCAATCAGCTTGCGTGGTTTACTCCCGGACGGATGCTCGCGCTTGCAGTGCTCGAAAGGCATTGGCCGCGCGTCCGCGCCTATCGCGAAATTGCCTGGCAGGAGCTGAATGAAAGCCTGCAACAATCCGTTCTTCCCGATGGCGGCTACGTCGAAGGGACGACGTATTTCCGGTGCGTCGGGCGTGATGCCGGGCTGGGGTTGTTGTTCTACAGTCGCGCTGCGGGTGTGTCTTTGGAAACGCTTGTGCCCGAAACGATGCGCCGGTGCGCTGACTTTGCTGAAGTGTTGATTTCCACCGATGATCAGCATGACATGATTCCGATCTGCGACGGCACGGCGTTTCACGAAGCACTTTCGCAGGCGATCATGTCGCGAATTCTGCCCGGCTCGGCGTGGGCGCGGATGTGGGGGAAGACATTGGCGCGGCCCGGCGGTGCGGCACGCAATGATCCGCGCCACCCGACCAATCTGCTCGATGCCGCATTGGCATTGCGGCTCGGCAACCCGGCTGAGCTTGCGCCGCCGAGACCGTTTGTGGCCCTGCCAAATATGGGTGTGCTCGCGTCGTGCCGGCAAGTTGGTGATCAACCGGTCAAGCTGTTCATCATGGGCAACCAAGCTGGTGCCGGTCACACCCATGAAGACAAAGGAAGCTTTGTTCTGGAATTTGCCGGCGAAACGTTCGCCATGGATCCTGGTACAACCGATTACAGCAACCCGTTAGCGGGCGCACTTAAGAATTGCGAGAGGCATAATCTGCTCGTCCCGGTTGGCGACGGAGGAACGCGCCCTCACCCGCAGTGCCCTTTGCCGGCGGATGTTAAGCCCCACGGGAGTGGTGATGCTGTGTGCTTCTCTGCAGAAATTGACGCCATGCCCGGCTGGGAGGATTGGTACCGGAAGTGGACGCGCCGGTGGGAGTCTCCGGCCCCGGGTCGGTTGGTGATTCACGACGATTACCGGCTCGTGACGGGCAGTGGCGTGGATTTCTTCTGGCAGACCACTCTGCCGGTAAGCGTGGCTGGCGATACCGTCACTATTACCGGTCAGCGCGGCGTGGCAAGCATTCGCGCGCCGGCCGGCAGCACGATCCGTCTTGAGGAATTTCCGTACATCAGTGATCAGCCACAACGGCGGATTGCTTTCCGTGTTGAACAACGTCAAGGGCACATCGAAACTACCGTGACTTTGCGCGCATCCCATCCGATGTAACATGCTGGACGGAATGCGCGACTGAGATGAAATTCGTTGCGGAAGCCTGTTTATTCTGCGACTACCCGAAGCGGAGTATCTCCGTCCACGGGGATCCGACAGGCTTCCGAAAGACGCATATGCTTCAGGTGTTCCATGGGTGATCGGTCCATCAAAAGGGCTTCTCAGTGTCTTCAAGCCTCGCGGGTTGAATCTTCTGCATGCGGAAGTAAGGTAAGCCATCGGCTTCGTCAATATATTCGTCGTACTTGACGAAGCCCTGCTTCTCATATAACCGCCAGGCGATCTGGTTGTCCGTGACGACGGTCAGGTAGATCCGTTGCAATTTCCGGCGACGAGCTTCCTGCATAACGAGCACCATGAGCCTTGCGCCGAGACCCTTGCCACGCTCCTCGGCAGCGATGCCGAGGCCGAAGAAGGGGTTTTCAGTATGGACATCCCACATGAAGCACCAGCCGACGATTCGACCTTCCCGCAGGGCGAGCAGGTCGAATCGATATTCCGGAACCGCCGTATTTCCCGCGACCACATTTTCGCAAGCTTCAGTGGTGGCCGTCCAGCCTAGCGGGCGAAACCGCTTGATCACCTCATGGCCCAGGCCGTTATAAAAGTTTGTCAGGTATTCCGCGTCTCCGGGCTCAATCCGACGTATGATGCAGTGTTCTAGCGAGTTCGTTTCCATGAGAATCACTTCTGTTATTCAGCCGCCCTGATTTCAACCAAGCGAAAATCCCATTTGCGGACGGGAACGGTGACAGAGTTGCTGCTCATCTTGAGTGCCATCCGCTCCTTGGTCTTATTCTCTGGCGTTTTGCCTGAGAGCAGGTCGTCTAGCGTCTCAGTATCGGGTTTCCCATCGGCTGATGAGAGATCGATCTCCATGGTTTTTTTTGCGTTCTGGATCTCTTCCGCCGAGGCCACCGGTTTGCCCGGGGGTGTCATTGCAAGATCGGCATCCTTGAACTGCACAGCCCTTGTGCCTTCGAACAAGGCTGCAGGCTGGATCGCCACGGTCACGGCCTGATCGTTAGATCCGAGATTGCTGATCATCATTATCGCCCGGTTCTTGCGGGCATAGGCGCACACCATGACCGCATTCGTATTGCCAGGGGCGCCTTTATCAGACCCCTCGGAGGGCAGAAGGCGGACTTCAGCCACATCAATCATTCCGGTGCGTTTCCAGTCTGGAATAAAACGGATATCGGGTGAGTCGAGGCCAATAGCCGCCAATGACGGCTCGATGGTGGCGCGACTCTCGTCGGCCCACATGATCCCGAGGTCATTTTGGATGGCGAGCGAATGCATGGCGCGGGACTGCCAGTATTGCCACACCCGACTCTTTTCGCTTTTTATCACGGTATTCTGCACCACCACGGTGTTTTTCCAGTAGGCCATGAATCCCCACTTGGCAGAACTGCTCTGGATGCGCAGTTCATCCCGTCCCCACATCTGTGAAAACCGTCGCTCGGTGGGATAATAGACATCCCGATCCTCGCCGTTGACGCAGGCGTCTGCAAATGAAAGCGCCGGAATCTCGAAACAATAGGTCATGTGAGGTATAATCAGTGGGGCTTTACCAGCCTGCTGAAACAGAATCCGGACCCGTTTGAGAAAACGCCGGAAGCCGAGTGAGTTGAAGCCCGGTTGCATGGTGCCATCTTCCATCGCATAGGCCGTCCCGAAGGTCGCGAAATTGGCCCCGAATGACGTATCGTCAATATAGATGCCATCAATGATGTCCCGCCGGATGTACTCGTTAATGATCCAGGTCATGTAGTCTTCGACTTCACGGGTCCATAGCATCCGGCCACCTGACCACAAGTTGCTCCGGTAGTTGTTCATGCTGGGTCCCAACTTCGGCCAGGAATAGTCGATATAGAAGATTCGCGGGTTGTTACGTGTGCGCTCCTTGAGGATTTCGCCGTTCCGGATGGCTTCAGGCCATGAGGCGGGCTCCATTTGAAAGGTCATGCCAACATGGGTGGTCACATTGGTCGCCACGGTCAAGGTCGGGCTGACGCAGGCGTCGATCCCCTCCAGATTTGCCCAACGCCCATCCACTCCGCCGCGGTTATATGCCCGCCAGCCTGTGGGCAGCGGCTTGGTGGGGGTGGGCTGCATGATGAACGAGAAGGTGCGGGCCTTGTCCAGTTTGACAGGCTGGGTGATGATATTCATGCGATACACGACCGCGCCGTTTTCCCGCCGGATTTCCTGGGCAGGAGCATTGGTGCCGGGAGTCCAGCCTTTGTCGTTTTCTCCGAAGAAACACAAGCCGCGCTCGTCGTCTCCCATCCACACCATGGGACAGAACGAGCCGCGCACCACCGCTTTTTGCATTCCGGGTTTACTGGTCTGGCTGTTCCAGACAGACCCGGTGCCGGGCGGCACAAAACGGACATCCCAGGCGCCCCTGAAGTTGTTTCCCCCGCCATTGACGATGAGTTGACTGCCCACATCCGGCACGAAGGGAACATCCAACACCAGACGTTCCAGCGTAGGGGTTCCTGTCCCGGCGGAAAGCGTGACGGTGAAGCTCATCATCCCGTCATACTCGATGGAGCCTTTGATTTCCGCCAGGATTCCCCTGGCTTTCAGCCGGCTTTTCCATTCCGTCAGATCGTCGGCCTTGGGGCCAAACTCCACGGATTCCCCCTGAAACTCAAGAAGGTTCCCGTTGGCTTCTCCATGCAGGTTGACGGCCGCAGTAAACATATTCGTTCCTGCCGCCTGGATTTGTCCCGGTAGTCCGCCGGGTGCAAGCGTGATGTCGCGCCCCCATACTGACACCTGGCTGTCTTGAACCCGGATTGGGGTCCAGGGGAAGGGGACCACCTTGGTTTTGCCGAGTTCGTTTTGCCACCATTCCGGCATTTTTCGCGAATAGACCCAGTTGGTCGTTCCCAGCACGGTTTGATCTGCGGCTCTGGTAACTCCGGTGATGATGTAATCGCCAAACGGTAAATTCAATTTGGTATTCAGCGATCCCGACAGGGCGGCATCGAGTTTGATGTCGCCTTCATAAAGAGGTTCGGATTTTCCTGCGGCTTTCATCACGACGTGTGCTGATACGGGCGTTTTCTCGTTCACGGGCATGCCGCGGCAGTTAAGATGCCAAGTGTCGTCATTGTAATCATACCAGGAATCGAACCGGATCGCAGGGAGAGCGGTCATCTGGCGCCGGGAGTTCGGGAACCAGCGTTCATAGGCATTTTTAGCCTCCATCCCATTGAAGGCCCAGGGATAGATGCGCAGCTCATCCAGAAGGGCTTGTTGGGCCAGAAAGGTCAGGGCGAAGGGGCCGGTGGCGTTAAGTGGATCTGGTGTCTCAAGGCCATTTGTCTTGGATGTTTTCCGGGGTGTACCGGAAAACTGGACCTGATTAAGCACCTGTGGATTTCCATTGAGATAGATGTTGCAGGACCCCTTGATCCACGTGCACAGCACATGGGTCCAGGTCCCGGGATGGATGGGGGTAAAAGGAGTTCGGGTTGCCTCCTCGACTCCGGAACGTCCGAGCCGGAAGATCAGGTCGCTGTGGTCAAGGGAGGTGGCGGCGCCTGTTCCACTGATTCGCAACAGGGGCATGGAGTGAACATTTTTGCCAAGGTAATCACCGATAAAAAGATTGTCCCAAACGAGCGGGCGAAGCCAGAATTCAAGAGTTCCGGTCTCACCGGGGATGGCATTGGTCCACTCCACCTGGAAGCCGCCTTTGATAGCCTGGGCAAGATCGATCGCCTGGCCGCGCACTCCCGGCATGAATCCGGTGGAGGCGACTTTTCCTGAGACCACGGAACCGGACGGGATTTCCGGGATCACGGTTCCATCGAAACTCAGTCCTACATTGAGCGGACCGCGGCGGGAAAAATAAGGCAACTGTAACTCCGTTGGCCGGCTGGTGGTTCGATCACAAAATGAGTCATCCGTGAGGGGGTAAAAATCCCTCAAGATGGATGAGATGCGGATTTCGTCCACCGTTCCTTTGAAGCCATCAGACAATTTCGAGTTGGCGCCGAAACTCAGCTTCGGCAACATACCTTTCATGTTCCCGATCAACTGGTCTTCACCCGGGATGGCCACGCCGTTGACTGATAAGCGGATTTGTCGTCGTTCGGGGTCGATACAAATGGACATGGCGACATGGGTCCAGACGCCGGCAGGTGCCAGGACGGAGTGTTTCAAGAACGGGCCATCCGTGGCTCCCAGGGTGATCGTGCCATCGGCCTCCCGCACGATTTGTAGTGCCGTTCCGGCCCCGGTTTTGGGAATGTCCATCAGTACCGCGCGGCCAGCGCTAGAATCAGGTTTGATTGAGAACTCAATGGTGAATGCTTTCACGGGGCGATAGAGGGCTGTCCAGATGATGGGCCCCAGTTCCACGGCGCCTTTTCCGGAAAGTGTCACGCCTTTCCCGAATCGGCCGGAGGGGGTCTCCGCCGCGTCGCCCAGAAGTTTCACGTTTACAGGGGGTTGAACAGTGTCGGGTGGCAGTTCATCATCCTTGTCTGGTTTGCCCAGAGCGGCTATATCCTCAGCCAGGCTCGATCCTCCGGTGGCTTCCTCGAAGTTGACCAGAATGGTGGTGTAGTCGTCTTTTGCGGGTTTATCGGACCAGAATGCGTCAGCGTTTTTGATGCCACAAAGTCCCTCATGCGCAATACTCAGGAATAGTAAAAACCCTATAATAAGTTTCAACATATCATCCTTTTGACAAAACTATTTTTAGATTTTCCAGTGGTATGTCTGGTCCACGACGAGGGACTCACCTGGATCAATGGTGAGGGATTCTGATCGCAAGTCAATGGCTAACCGGTTGCGGGAGTCGTCACGATCCAGAATCATGGAGGTCACGTGCTTCGGATCAAACGAGGCCTCGAGTGTTGCGGATTCAAATGCCAGGCTCCATTGGCCAGACGGGCGCGTCTCTCTCGCCAGAACAATGGCGGCCGAGGGGGCAGGCTGATCTGAGTTGCGGTCGAAATGGCGACCTCCTTCAATCGTGGCAATCGATAGGCGGGTCCAATGCTTGACACGCATGTGGAGGCCAGCACCCCACTGGCGGATCAGAGGCTGTCCTGAGATATTGGTCATGCGGCCATGAATACTCAGTCCGTCGGCCGCCAGAAGTATTTCCCGCTCCATGCGGACGCCATTTCCCAGATCCGCTGCCAGTGTTAATGCGGAAGCGGATTGTGTCACGACGGAGTAACGTTCGATGGAACCGCTATAGCCGTAAGGCAATGCTATAGCCATTTCGGCATAACCCTCGGACAGGGGATACTGGAAATGGCGGTTTTTGGGATCGGGTGGCTCAAGCAGTTGAAGTTTTCCAACATACCATTCCAGAATCCGGCCCCCCAGCGACGGGGCCACAAAAAGCCGCTGTGAGCCAGTCTTCAGCTCCACAAGCGTGTGACGTTCTAGCCAGAGGCTCATCCGTCCGACCGTGGTTTCCAGCTGGACATTCTCGCTGAGCGGCAGGTTGCCAGCCTCACGGCGGGCGGCAATTACGGTGCGGAAACGTCGCACATCACGGCTTTGGGGATTGTTATGAAAAGTTTTACCTTTTCGGTGGAATTCCCGGCCGATATACCGCTGGTAGATCATGGCGAGCTCCACGCCTCCCCGCAGAAGGTGAACTTTCTTAAGAGTTCCACCCCGCACCAGACGTTCTGCCCGGGTGAGATGGCCGAGCGCCGTTTTCAGCATGGCCTCAGTATAGAAGGGATGATCAGGGGGCTCGTAGCACCCGAGATGGTGGGCCGTGTCGCTATTGCTTGCCTGCTGAAGCTCATCAATGTAGGCGCGGATTTCTCCGGCGGCTGCGGCATAAACGGCTGGCAGAAACTCATCCAGAACTGTTTCGATTTTTGTTTCGGGATCCCAGAGCAGGCGCGCCACCAGATAGCCTTTCAGGTCACTGAGCTCGGAAAAGCCATTGCTCTGCATAAACATTCCGCGGACCCCGTGCTGTTTGTAAAACCGGATGTTCTTGTGGAGTTGCCGCAGGTTGGGAAGGGGTAGGGAATAATGAGAAAAATCCGTCGCATAATGCCAGATATAAAGCTGGTTTGTCACGGTTGACCAACCTCGAATTCGATCCAGGAACCGCTCGTTTTGCGGGCTGCCGCAGGTTTCGAAGGGGTGAATCTGGCAGGTGCCTATCGGGCACATCTGCACCCGGACATTCGGATGCAGAGGAATCGGAATCTGTGGGGGGGCTTCCGTATAATGGTAGGCCAGCGTGGTCACGAGTTTGTCTGGAAATTCACGAAAAGTTTGTTCCGCGATGGCGCTGATGAAACGGAGGTAAAGGCCGGACTGAGCCCCCATTTCCTTCACCGCCCGCTGGCACCCGACACATTCGCACCAGCCCGACCAATCCATCTGCGACACGGAGAACAGTTTCACATCCGGGCGTGCCCGCATCACGGCCAGCAGTGACTCGGTGGCGATGCGAAGGACATCGGGATTGGTCAGGCATAATTGTCCTGCAACGTGGCGCCGCACGCCTTCAATCTCGCTATAGTATTCCGGATGAGTCGCAAAATAGGTGGCGGGCGGGACGAGGTTAAAAGCGGTGTGCGCGGCGTGCCATAATGTGTCATGCCCCCCCAGATAATCAGGCGCGGGAGAAAAGAATCCATTCAGCCGGTTTCGTACTACCCATAAGGGGTC
>JBAXJV010000101.1:0-8825 GCA_037137675.1 bacterium
CGAGCGCGACTATCCGAACATTAAACTGATCATCGCCCATGTTGGTCGCGCGTACTGCAACGAGGATGTGGGTAACGCCTTCGAGATACTTGCCGCGACGAAAAATATGTGCTTCGACTTCAGCGCCAACACCAACGATCACGTCTTCGAGCAGCTCCTGCGCTGCGTTGGGCCAAAGCGCGTCCTCTTTGGATCGGACCTGCCGATTTTGCGCATGCGCATGCGACGCATCATCCGCGATGGACGCTATGTCAATCTTGTACCACGGGGGCTGTACGGCGACGTGTCAGGCGACAAGAACATGGACGAAGTTGACGGCCCCGAGGCAGAACGCCTTTCTTTTTTCCTCTACGAGGAAATCGCCGCCTTCCGCCGCGCTGCGGAACGTCTCAGCCTCACAAGCGCCGATCTGGAAGACGTGTTCTACAACAATGCGCGAAGCTTGCTTGATGCCGCTGCCGGCAAGGCCTGAAACCGGATGCGCCCAACCGCAAAACCCGGGAAAGCGTAGAACTTTCCGGCAAGGCGGACTGGTTAAACGGCTGCGCTATGCGCTGCCGTGTGCACTGGCGGAACTGAACGCCGTAAAAACCTTACGGATACCTGCTGCGACTTCACAGATGTTCTGTTCCGTGTAGAAGCGGTTGAAGCAATGAATCATGATGGCGTGGTCCAGCAGTTTACGGTGGACCGGCAAACCCGTGTAGTCATAGGTGTACGAGCGACCGTCGGGCTGGGTAAACGGATAACTCCGTTTGGCGCCCTTCAGCCAGGGGCGGAGAATGCCCGTCTGAAAAACCGGCTTCTGGATCAAATCATATTTTCCGTATGAACTGGCCGGCACGCCCTCGGCTTGAAGCGCCTCAATAATTTTACTGCGCGGCGCGGTCAAGCGACGCTGGTTGAGTAGAATGTTGGTCCACCAGTAGGTGCTGTAGCCGCCATGGCGGCAGGGCGTGAGTTCGCCGCCGGGCAGGTTGTCAAGCAGTCGTCCGAGCAGCATGCCCAGCTTGTGGTAGTGCGCGGTGATGCCACGGACCTGCTCGAGCTGGGCAAGCGCCACGGCGCCCTGCAATTCGCTCATGCGGTAGTTGATGCCGTGATGCGCCATAAGCTGGCTCTTATCAAACAGCCGGTCGTAGCATTTGTCAGAATAATTGGAGACGCGGCGGTAGAGGGCTGCGTCGCGCAGAGCCACGAAACCGCCATCACCGGTGGAGACATGCTTAAAATCGTTTGTGGAGTAGGCCCCGGCAACGCCAAAGGTGCCAACCAGTTGCCCGTTGAGTTTCGCACCCCAGGCCTGAGCACAATCTTCCACCACGCCGATGGCGTGTTTGTTGCAGAGGCGCACGATGGCATCCACAGGCGCGGGATAGCCGGCAAGGTGAACAACTACCACGGCCCTGGTGCGACTGGTGATGCAGGCCTTGACGCTCCTGACCGTGGGCTGGAGCGTAACATCAACGTCGCAGAAAACCGGCACTGCGCCCTCTTCGATAATGCCAAGCACAGAACCGGCATCGGTGTTAGGAGTACAGACAACCTCGTCGCCAGGTCCGACACCGGCGGCTATGAGCCCGAGATGCACAGCTGCGGAACCGCTGGAACAAGCCACAACGCACGGCATGCCGGTGTAGGCCTGCATTTTTTTGCAGGCCTGACTGACGAAGCTGCCATAGCCGTAAAAAAGCGTGTTCTGGGCAAGCGCGGCTTCGAGGTATTTAAGTTCATTGCCAGCAAAACGTTTGCCCTGTCCAAACGGGTGGATGACGGACTTTGGTCCGCCGTCGAGCGCAAGCTTGGGTGCAACCGGCTTTTTCATGATTAGATTTTTCTTTCAGCTGGTTCGTGATACAGCAGCGTTCAGCGGCTGCGGCGGTGATTGCGGTCCGGGCGCCCGGCAGGAATCGGCTTGCGCTGAAGGTCACGGGGCTTGTCGCGGCCGCGCGCCTGCTTACCGCCCGGAGTGGCGCCGTCCAGCGTCCCACCGGCGGGGGCGAAGTCCATGCGGTGCTTCTCAAAATCCACGCGCGACACAACCACCTTAATGCGGCTGCCGGCCGTATAGGAATTCCGTTCAATACGCAGAGAGTGGGTGCCGGGATCGAAGCGCACAAAACCATTAGAAAGCGTTGAAATGTGGACCAGACCCTGCACGTCCAGAGCGGGGATTTCCACGATCAGTCCGAAATTCGAGGCGCGGATCACGGCAGCTTCGTATACCTCCGGCGCATGGCGGTCGAGTTGCTGCTGCAGAAACCGCATTTTCTTGATCTCCACCAGCTCGCGCTCGGCGCGCTCAGCATCCTGCTCGGTCGTCGAACAGTGTTGGCTGATGCGGCCCAGCTCGGCCGGAGTGTAGACGCCGCCGCGGTTGGCCAGCACGGCGGCCAGAATGCGATGCACGACCAGGTCGGGATAACGACGAATGGGCGAAGTAAAGTGCGCATAATATTTCTTGGCAAGCCCGAAATGACCGGCCGCGTCGGCGGAGTAGACTGCACGCTTCATGCTCTTCAGCACAGCCAGCTGGGCGTAACGCGCAAGCGGGGTCTCGCGGATCGTGCGCAGAAATTCGGAAAGCGCGTGGCGGTCATTGAGGTCGCCGGGCCGGTAGCCCAGAGCGTGCAGTTCAGCGGTGAGCTCCTCAATCTTTTCGGGGGCTGGCGGCTCATGCAGGCGGTGAATCAAGCGCACGCCACGGCGGGAGAGTTCCCGGTCCACGGCCTCGTTGGCCGCCACCATGCATTCCTCGACCATTTGATGAGAAAGATCGTTCACAACCTCACGCACGCCGGCAATCATGCCATCAGGACCGAGCACAATGTCGAACTCCGGACGCTCAAGATCGAGCGCGCACTGTGTCATACGTTGCCGGCGCAGAGCCTGTGCAAGGTCTCCGATCGCGTACAGCCGTTCCACGGCCTCTGCCGGCAGTGCGTCGCCGGGCGGACGCATGCCGGGCAGGGTTTTGAGCACGGCAAAGGCCTGTTCGTACGTCAGCCGCAGGCTGGAGCGGATGATTGACTTGGCAAACTCCGCATGCACGATACGGTTGGCGTCGTCCAGCGTCATCAGAACGGAAAAAGCCATCCGGTCCTGGTTGGGGTTCAGACTGCAGACGCCGTTGGAAAGCGCCTCGGGAAGCATCGGGATCACCAGATCAGGCAGATAAACGCTATTGCCACGCTCGGTGGCTTCGCGATCAAGAGCGCTGCCGGGGGTCACAAAGTGGCTCACATCGGCGATATGCACGCCCAGCACCCGGCGTCCGCGGGCGTCACGGTCCAGCGAGAGCGCATCGTCGAAATCGCGCGCCGTGGCGGGATCCACGGTAAAGATAAAACGCTCGCGCAAATCGAGACGCGGACCGGGATTTTGCAGCCGGGCGAGAACCGACTCGGCCTCTTGCGTCACGGATTCAGGAAAGGCGTCGGGGAGTCCGTAGTGGCGGCGGATGGACAGCGTATCAAGCGAAGGGTCGTCAGCCGGACCGATAACTTCGATGATCTCGGCCTCGGGGTTGACGTGGCTGTGATCCCAATCGGTGAACTGCACAACCACACGGTCGCCGAGCGCCGCGCCCATCGTTTCAGACACATAAAAATCCTGTTGATAGTTGGGACTGAGCGGCACCACGTAGTGAAAACGCGGCGTGGCGCGCAGCGTGCCGACAATCACGCGCCGGGCGCGGGCAATCACGCGAATCACCTTGGCAACGCGCCCGTCAGTGCCGGCCACGCCGGGATCGCCGGCGGGAATCAGGCGCACAACCACACGGTCACCCGGCAGCGCTGTATGTTGCTCGCCGCGTGGAACGCGGACATTCTCAGCGCCTTCAATATCTACCAAATAGCCATCGCCATTGCGTTTTATCTCCAGACGTCCTGTTACCAGATCGGCCTGTGCGCCAACCGCATAGCGGTCGTGCCGGATGGTGACAAGTTCTCCATCCAGCACCAGCTGATCGAGCAAAGACTGCAACTGCTTGCGTTGCGGCGGTCGCAAGGCCAGCGTGTCGGAAATTTCACGGACTGTCAAATGCTGTGCATCCGCTTTCTGCAACAAGGCGAGCACCCCCTCACGGCCATCACCAGCATTCGCGGCGGATGCTGAAACCTCCCTGCCACGCGGTCCAAGCGCTGCAAAACGACCGCCCGCCGGAGAGCTGGGCCTGGCCTGCGAGGAGCTCCGGGTGGAAGGCTTGAAAGAAGCGCCGCCCTGCCGCTGACGCCTCCGTTGTTCCGAACCGCCCGATCGCCTTGTAGTTTGCGGACTCATCCAAATAACCCCCTGTGAAACACTGCCAACACCGTCAGCGCATACGCACCCAGACAAAACAGCAGCGGCGAATCTCCGAAAAGCACCCTTTCCGGATGTCCGCCTTGCTCATGCCGGTACACCAGATCCAGATAGCGGAACATGCCGAAGATCACCAGCGGGACCGTCAACCCGAGCCCGTGCGAGTGAAACTTTTCCACGGTCTCGGGCCACAGCGTGTAGATTGCATAACAGGCGATGGTGACGGCGCTCACGATGGCGATCAGCAGATCCAGCAGGCGGGCGTCGTAGCCCTCCAGGCTGGCCCGATGACCGTCGGCGCGGTCGTCCAGCAAGCGCTTCTCGTGCCGCCGCTTGCAAAGCGCCAGAAAGAGCGCCAGCAGAAAGGCGCAGAGCAGCAGCCACGGGGAGATTGCCACCTGTGCCGCCACCGCCCCCGCCCCCGCGCGCATGACAAATCCCGCAGCGATCACGAACACATCCACCAGCGCTATGCGTTTGAGAAAAAGCGTGTACGCTACCTGCAGCAGGGCGTAACCCGTGAGCACGCCCCCGAGCTCAAGTGACGCCGCAAAACTTCCGCCGAGGCCAACCAGCAATAGCGCCACCATCAACACGCGGGCAGCGCCAACCGGCAGCGCGCCGGAAGCAACAGGCCGCAGGCGCTTCACGGGATGCAAGCGATCCGCATCCCGGTCGCACAGGTCATTCATCACGTAGATGCCGCTTGAGACAACGCAAAACAGCAGGGCGGCGAGCAAGGCCTCCGCAACCGAGGCCACATTCAGGCGTTGAGCGCGGTCGCCTGCGGCAAAAAACACGGGCGCCAGCACAACGGCGTTCTTCACCCATTGCTTCGGGCGGAGCGCCAACAAAAAAGCCTGCGGCTGGATCTTCATGTGGATTCCGGCGGCGTCAGAAGCGGCTGCTGCGCGCCTGTCCGGCGCAAAGGATTTCGCAGCGCCAGACGCCACACCTGCCATAGCACCTCCCGGAAAATGCGAGGGCTCATTTTGGAATAACCGGAACGGCGCTCTTCGAAAGTTATCGGGGTCTCGGCCACCTTAAACCCCAGGCTCCAGGCCGTGTGGGTCATTTCGATTTGAAATGAATACCCGTTGGAACGGATGCTGTCCAAGTCAATGGCCGCCAACACCTCCCGCCGGAAACACTTGTAACCGCCGGTGGGATCAGTAAACGGCATGCCGGTAATCCAGCGCACGTAAAGCGCTCCACCCATGCTCAGGAGCAGCCGCCTGAGCGGCCAGTTCGTAATACGGATGCCATTCAAATAGCGCGAGCCCAGCACGACATGCGCGCGGCGCGCCACCTCCAGAAAACGCGGGATTTCCTTTGGATCGTGAGAGAAGTCCGCGTCCATCTCGAAGACCCAGTCATAATCGCGCGCCAGCGCCCAGCGGAAGCCGGCGATATAGGCCCGCCCCAGACCCTCCTTGGAAGTCTCATGCAGCACATGAATCCGCGCATCCGCCAGGGCCATACCGTCCAGCGCCGCGCCGGTGCCGTCCGAAGATTTCCCGTCTACAAAGAGAATATGCGCCGCAGGCAGCACCGCCAGCACGGCGGCGGCAATCTGACGAACATTGTCAAGTTCGTCATAGGTCGGAATCACAATCAGTGGCGCACTCATTTATGGCCCCACAATAGCCGTAAATCCTCTGGCCGGCAAGTTCCAAGCATCGCCCGCTGCTAATCGTTCATCGTTCTAAAATGCGCAAGCATTTCCGGCGGCCATTTATCGGCAAGCGCAATCAAATTGCACTGATCGGCAAAAGCCGGACATTTCACGCTGGCAGTCAGGCGGATATAGTGATGCACAAAGCTATCCAAACAAACATGCATGGGCTTAACATCACCAACCGTCATCGCGCGATTCATGGTTCGCAAATACAAATCAAAGTCGGCGGCCTGGATTCTGTCATCCCACAAACCGATCTTGCTCAAGGCGCGCTTGTGAATCACCACCGTATTTCCAACAAATCCTTTTTTAATCTGATGGTTGAATTTCAAGTAGCGCCGCTTTGTGAACCCGGCCCAATCGTCATACATAAGAAGATGCATCAATCTCAAAACGGCGCGAGATTGTCCGGCCAGCGACAACACCCCCTTGACCAGATTCCAGCGCCTTCTTAACCTGCGGGTCGCCCGGCGATTTTCCAGATGCTCTACACCGCATGCTGAAGCTACTTCAAGGCCATTGGCCTGCATGTTATCAATAATGTGCGCATCCCAATCCTCAGACACAATTACGTCGTTATTTACAAAAGCCAGCCAATCATGCCTTGCATGCTTGATGCCAATATTCTGACAGTACGGATAGGAATAATTAGTTCCGTTACGAATCACTTGCGCACCAACTGACTCGAAAAAACCGGCGCTGCCATCGGCAGAACCATTATCAACGACAATCAATTCATACGGGTTTTTAGTATACCTGGACAGGCTCTCGAAGAATAACTCATTCATCGCCAACCGATTACGTACAACTGTAATAATGCTGATCACTACCATCCTCCACGGCACAGGCTGTTTGTTTGTGGCGGCAAACGCGTTAGCACGCGGGCTTTCGAAAGAACATATTTAGTAAGACTACCACAGTCGCCGGAAATCACGCCTCGAAAAACCTGAAATGCATTCGGGGGACGCGCCTGGTCATCAGCGTTTCAGGGCGCTTGTCTTCGCGCACGCTCTTGAGTATATTCCTGCGCAGAGTTTTAGCGTCGCAGAGGAATATCTGGTCGAACACAACAACAAGGAGTCTCAGCATGTCATCTACGATTGTCAATATTACCGCCCGTGAAATTCTTGATTCGCGCGGAAACCCAACGATCGAAGCTGATGTCACACTGGAATGCGGCATCACGGGTCGCGCTGCCGTTCCCTCCGGCGCCTCGACTGGCGAAAACGAAGCCGTGGAACTGCGCGACGGCGACAAGAGCCGATACCTGGGCAAAGGCGTGCTCAAGGCCGTGAAAAACGCCAACGAAGTAATTGCCCCCGAGATCATCGGGTGCGATGCGTTTGACCAGTCCGGCATTGATCATGCCATGATTCACATGGATGGAACTCCTACCAAGAGCAAGCTCGGCGCCAACGCCATTCTGGCAATCTCTCTCGCCACCGCCAAAGCCGCAGCTGAACATTCAGGGCTGCCGCTTTTTCGTTATCTGGGTGGCACCAATGCGCGCACACTGCCGGTTCCGATGATGAACATCATGAACGGCGGCGCTCATTCGGACGCACCAATTGACATCCAGGAGTTCATGATCATGCCCAAGGGGGCCAGGTGTTTTTCGGAAGGCCTGCGTATGGGCACCGAGGTCTTCCACGCACTGAAGGGCGTGCTGAAGGGCATGGGGCTCAGCACCTCCGTTGGTGATGAGGGCGGCTTCGCACCAAAGCTGAAAAGCAATGTCGAGGCGCTGGAAGTAATCATGCAGGCCATTAAAAAGGCCGGCTACAAACCTGGCAAGGACGTGTTCCTGGCGCTCGATCCGGCGGCCAGCGAATTCTATGACACCGTCAAGAAACGCTATATCTTCAAAAAAAGCGACGGTTCGTCCCGCACAGCCGCCGAAATGGCCGACTTCTACGGCGATCTGGCGAAGAAATACCCGATTATCAGCATCGAAGACGGCCTGGCGGAAAACGACTGGGACGGCTGGAAAACGCTCACCGAACGGCTCGGCGATAAGATGCAGCTCGTCGGCGACGATCTTTTCGTCACCAATGTCAAATTCCTCAAGCAGGGCATCGAACAGGGCGTCGCCAATTCGATTCTCATCAAAGTCAACCAGATCGGCACGCTGACCGAAACGCTGGATGCCATATTGATGGCCAACCGCGCCGGCTACACCGCCGTCGTCAGTCACCGCTCTGGAGAAACAGAGGACACGACCATTGCCGACATTGCGGTCGCAACCAACGCCGGGCAGATCAAGACCGGATCACTCTGCCGGACTGACCGCGTCTGCAAGTACAACCAGCTGCTGCGCATCGAAGAAATGCTGGGTGACGAAGCCGTCTTCGGTGGCGTGATCTGAGATGAGCTATTGGGCCTTGATTCGGCGCTTTACCTGGATCGTGACCGCTGTGCTTCTAGTCATCGGGCTGGTGGCGCTTTTCATGCCTAAGTGCCGGAATTTTCAAGACCTGCAGGCCAGGCGCCTGACCCTGACCGAAGACAACGACAAGCTGCGCGGCCAGATTCGGGAACTGGAGCAAAACCAGCAGCGCTTCAAGACCGACGCCGAGTTCGTTGAGCGCCTGGCCCGTGAACAGGGCCGTGTAAAACCCGGCGAAACGCTCTACAAAATCACCGGCACGAACAGGTAAAGGGTGTTCGGTGCTCGGGGTTCTGTGTTCAGGGGTCGGTGTTCAGGGGTCGGTGTTCAGGGCAGAATTTTCCTGAACCATGACACCCTGAACCTTGGTTTCTCGGAGGAAACCGCTGGCGCAACAGTCGCCCAAAAATGAACACGGGAAACATCTTCTTTCCCGAACACTGAACACCGGACACC
>JBAXJV010000102.1:0-8806 GCA_037137675.1 bacterium
CATTGTACAAGTAGAGATCCCAAAACGGCTTGCCAGTCAGCCGGGCCGGGATCATGTTGGAGAAGTCCGGCGCCACTGGAACACAATCCGGAACTGCTCCTCGTAATACCGTCAGGAGCCTTTCTTTGGGTAACATTTCGCCTGCCTTATTCTTGAAATCTACGATGCGCTCAGACTTTAAATATCGCCATCATTTACGCCGACCATGACGGGAGTGTCAAGGGAAAGAGGTTGCATTCAGCGCTCAGCTTTGATGGAATGAACGCGCAGGGGAGCAAGCATTTTTAATAAAAGGACGACTCCATGACAGCTCGCGAACGATTTCAGGCGGCCATGAACTTTCAACCGTTTGACCGCCTGCCGGTCATTGAATGGGCGGGTTGGTGGGGTGACACCACGCAGCGCTGGCGGCAGGAAGGCATGCCGGTGGACCCGGCGGACTTTTTCGGCATTCATGATCACTTCGGGCTGGATCGCCACATGCAAGACTGGATCCGGCCCTTCAAGCCGGAATGCCCCGCGCCTGACGGGGCCCGCGGCATTGGCATCGTGCGCGACCGCGAGCATTATGAAAAGGTCATCCGCCCGTTACTCTTCCCCCACCCCGCCATTGACAAACGTCTGTGGGAAGAGCGCGCCGCCTTGCAGGCCGCAGGCAAGGCTGTGCTATGGTTCACAGTAGATGGCTTCTACTGGTTCCCACGCCGCATCCTTGGCACAGAGCCACATCTTTTCGCCTTTTATGACGACCCCGCCTTGATCACGCGGATTAACGAGGATCTAACCGAATGGATCCAGAATGTGTTTGAGGAAATTTTCTCCATTTGCACTCCAGACTTCATGACCTTCGCGGAAGACATGAGCTACAATAACGGGTCGCTGCTATCAAGAGAGCTGTTCGACGCCTTCCTCGCCCCCTACTACCGGAAGCTCTGTCCGGTTCTGCACAAAAAAGGCACGATCATTATCGTTGATTCGGACGGCGACATTACAGAGCCGGCGGCCTGGTTTGAATCAGTCGGGGTGGATGGAATTCTGCCGCTGGAACGCCAGGCTGGCGTTGATATCGAGCGCCTGCGGGCCGATCATCCGAAGATGCGGTTCATCGGGCAATACGACAAAATGGTGATGAACAAAGGCGAAGCCGCGATGCGCCGTGAGTTTGAACGGCTTGTCCCTACTGCCGCACGTGGCGGCTTTCTGATCTCCTGCGATCATCAGACCCCGCCCGGAGTATCCTACGCGGACTACAAGCTGTACGTGAAGCTGTTCCGTGAATATGCGGATGAAGCGGGCCGGCTTTCACGTCAGGCCACCGGAATCCGGCAGTCAAAGGCGGCTACGCCCGTTTAACCCAGGCTGTGGTACTGAAGCCTTCGACCAGCGGCGTAGTTACCAGCTGCCCGCCCCAGGTGGCCAGCAGGTTCCGTTCTTCAGCCACACGCTCTGGCTCAAACGAGCCGCCCTTGACATGTACGGCGGGCTGCAGCAGCGACAATGCGACAAGCGGGTTGTCGCCATCGAACACCCGCACCTCATCCACGGCGCGCAACGCGCGCAGCACCGCCGCGCGAAAAAATTGCGGAAAGACCGGTCGCGTAGGTCCTTTGTAGTGACGCACAGAGGCATCGCTGTTGATCAGCACGGTCAGCGACGCGCCGTGTGCGCGGGCGGCGGCCAGAAATCGCGCATGGCCAATGTGCAGGATATCAAAGCATCCGTTGACTGTAACAAGCGGGCGTAATGAAGCAGCGGAGCCGCCGCCTGATACCGGAGGGAAGGCGGCGCTGGACACCGGGATGGGGGTGTGCTGCGCACGCAAGGCCTGCCGTATTTCATCGCCAGAGCAACCTTGCAGGCGCGGCAAGTCACAATGCTGACTGGCGGCAGCCCGGATGGCATCGGATAGCGGCTGCCCGGCCTCACGCTCCAAACAGCCCACCCAGGTGAAGGGCTGCAGATCTCGCAGACAACGGGCCAGCGCTGCGCCGGTAGAAACCACACTAACGGCGCCAACCAGGCTTAAGCAGGCCAGCAGCTCTGCCCGTACAGCACCTGTGTTTTGAGGGACATGGCTTGTGGCGTCATCAGGCGTCGGAAGATCGTTAATCAAGACGCAAACTGCGCCCAGCGTAGCCGCCTGACGCAAAGCGCTCAGATTGCCGGGGTGCAGAATATCAAAGTTTCCGCCGACCACTGCGACAGATGCAGCGCGGCCCGTGGCGTGACGCCACTCTGTCACGCCATCGCGGGAGAGAATGGGCGCCGTTGCGAGCATGCCTGCAGCATGTCACGGTTCGTTTGAGAACGCAACGTTTCATCAGCTTGACAAACACAGGGGAGTTGCGCGATAAAGAGCGCAACTTTTCTGAAAGGAGTTTCCTTATGAAGGGATTGTTGATTGTTTTGATCGTAGTCGTCGTTCTGGTGATGTTGATCGTCGGCATTTACAACCGGCTGGTTACGCTGCGCAACCAGTTTAAAAATGCTTTTGCACAGATTGACGTGCAGCTCAAGCGCCGTTACGACCTGATTCCGAATCTGGTCGAAACCGCCAAGGGCTACCTGAAACACGAGCGTGAAACGCTGGAAAACGTGATCAAGGCCCGCAACCAGTGCGTCGCAGCCGGTCAGGCTGCGGCCGCGAATCCCGGCGACCCGGCGGCCATGAAGGGGCTGATGGGCGCCGAAACGCTGATGACCGGCATGATGGGCAAGTTTTTCGCCCTGGCCGAGGCTTATCCGGACTTGAAGGCCAACCAGAACATGATGCAACTCAGCGAAGAACTGACCTCAACCGAAAATCGCGTCTCCTTCGCACGGCAGGCCTATAACGACGCGGTGATGATGTACAACACCGCGCGCGAAGTCTTTCCAAACGTTATGATTGCCAGTCCGTTTGGATTTGCTCCGGCGCAACTCTTTGAAGTCGAAGCGCCCGCCGAACGTCAGGCGCCGAAAGTTCAGTTCACTTAGAGCATGAACTTCTTCGAGCATCAGGAACAGGCGCGGCGGCGGACAACGCTTTTACTGGTCTATTACGCTCTGGCAGTGGCCCTGATTATCGGAACTATTTATCTGGTCGTGAGCGGCGTGCTCAACACCTACGCGCCCGGTGATAACTATGGACCGGATAACCCGGCGCCGTTAATCGCATGGAATCCGCTGCTGTTCGCCTGGGTGGCAGGCGGAACGCTGCTGGTGGTGCTGTTGGGCTCGGCTTTTAAGATTGCACAACTGTCCGGCGGCGGATCGGCAGTAGCCGAAAGTCTTGGCGGAACACTGATCAGCAGGAACACGACGGATATTGCGGAACGACGCCTGCTGAACGTGGTAGAGGAAATCGCGCTGGCATCGGGCGTGCCGGTGCCACCGGTCTATATCCTTGAGCAAGAAGCCGGAATCAACGCTTTTGCCGCAGGCTTCACACCATCTAACGCCATTGTGGCGGTCACCCGGGGCACGCTGAATGCGCTGACCCGCGACGAACTGCAAGGCGTCGTGGCACACGAGTTCAGCCATATCCTGAACGGCGACATGCGGCTCAATATCCGCCTGATGGGCCTGCTAAACGGCATTCTGGCAATCGCCATGATCGGCTATCTGCTCTTCCGCCTGATTGGCAGTGGCGCAGGCTCGCGATCTTCGTCGCGCGACAGCAAGAGCAGCGGAGGCGGCGGCTTGATCTTGGCACTTGCGCTGATTGGTGTAGCGCTTTGGATCATCGGCTACGTCGGCGTTTTCTTTGCCAACCTGATCAAAGCGGCCGTTTCCAGGCAGCGGGAGTTTCTAGCCGACGCTTCGGCCGTCCAGTTCACGCGCAATCCGCTCGGAATTGGCGGCGCGCTAAAGAAAATCGGCGGATTAAGCTCCGGTTCGCGTCTGAAAGCACCACGAGCCGCAGAAGCCAGCCATCTCTACTTCGCCAACGGACTGCAAACGGCCTGGTTGAGCGCTTTCGCCACGCATCCGCCGCTGGCAGAACGAATCCGGCGCATTGAGCCGGAGTTTGATGGCGTTCCCACAGCCGTCGCCACACATGCGGGAGCAAGCGGTCAAGCCGCTTCTGACGCTGCGGCGACAGGCTTTGCCGGAAAATCATCTGCGTCACCATCCTCCATTCCGCAGCCATCGCCAACAACAATGCGGCCAGGCGTGGCGGCTGACCTGGTGGTGGAAAGTATTGGCACGTTGCGCCCGCAGGCCGTGGAATATATGACTGCCCTGCTGGCGCGGATACCGGTGCCGGTGCGCGAGGCTGTACGCACGACCGGTGGAGCCCGCAGCACGGTCTGCGCTTTACTGCTCGACGACCGCCCGGCAGTGCGCGCGGCGCAACTCAAGGTGCTGGGCGCGGGCGCAGATACGCTGCAGACGGCGGACGTGACTGCAGCAGCGGCGACTTTAACAGACCTTGATCAGGCAGCCCGCCTGCCGCTTGCAGACCTGGCCATGCCGGCGCTGAAGCTGATGCCGGCTGAAGACTATCCGCAATTCCGTCAAACCGTCATGGATATGGTGACGGCTGACGAAGGGATCAATCTTTTCGAATACGCACTCATGCGCATGCTGGTGAGAAATCTGGACGCAACCTTCATCCACCCGGCACGGCGTTCAATTCAATACACCAATCTGCGCGTTGTGCGTCTGGACTGCGCGACGCTGCTGGCGACACTGGCGCACTACGGGAGCAGCAACGAAGCCTCTGCCGCCAGCTCTTATGCGGCCGGGATGGCGGTGCTTTTCCCCGGCGAGCCTGCTTTGCCGCCCCCGGCCAAATGGTCGCTGGAGCAAACTGACAAGGCCCTCGACACGCTGGCCACGGCCTCGCCGCGCTGTCAGCAGGCGCTTGTGCAGGCGTGCGTGACAACGGTGTCCGCTGACGGGGTGGTCTATCCTGATGAAGGCGCGCTGTTGCGCGCCGTATGCGACGCGCTAGGTTGCCCGCTGCCTCCCATGGCGGCAGCGGCGGCGTAAATTACCAACCGATTTCCAGACGCACGACATTCCCAGCTGGATTGCAAAACATGAAGATTTTATTCGTTTACACAGACATCAATGTGCGCGGCGGTGCAAAGAGCTACCAGTTTGGCGTCGGCATGCTCAGCGCCATGCTCAAGCGCCACGGGCACGAGACCCGGCTGCATTACATGTACGGCCGCTACCGCCCGGAGTTGCTAAAACGGGAGGTCGATTCCTGGCATCCTGACGTAATCGCGTTTTCCGCCGTTTCCCCTCAATACCCTTATCTGCAAAGAATTTTCCGGGACCTGGCCCCCTTCCCCGCTTTTACTATTCTGGGCGGACACCATGCCACGCTCGCGCCCGAATGCCTGGAGGAACTGAGAGGCCTCGACTCCATCTGCATCGGCGAGGGCGTACACCCTCTGCTCGATCTGGTGGAGGCGCTGAAGCACGGGCGTGCTCCGGACGGCATCGAGAACTTATGGATTAAGAAAAAAGACGGGGCCATCCTGCGCAATCCGACCAGGCCGTTCGCCGAGAATCTTGATGAAATGCCGTTTTGCGACCGCGAGCTGTTTGACTACCAGCAGATTATCGCAACCGACTTCCACACGGCCCTGTTCATGTTTTCGCGAGGCTGCCCGTACAAATGCACATTTTGCAGCAATCACGCTCTGCGCCTGAAGCAGTCGGGCCCTTACGTCCGTTTCCGCAGCGTCGAGAGCTGCCTCCGTGAAATCCGCGAGGTGACGAACCGGTACCGCGTGGAAGCGCTCTATTTCAACGACGACTGCTTTACCGCCCAGCGGCATTTTGTCGCGCAATTCTGCGAGGCCTACCGGCGCGAGTTCAAATTCCCGTTCGACATCAACGCGCGGCCTGAAACCTTGACGGATGAAATGTGCCGCATGCTGGCGACAGCCGGGTGCAGGCGCATCAGTATCGGCATCGAGAATGGCAGCGAGAAGTTCCGGCGGGAGGTGCTGGGACGCAGCCAGTCCAACGACTGCATCGCGGAAGGTTTTGCCAATTGCCGCAAGCACGGCATTAAAACCAAGTCGTTTAATATAGTCGGGTTCCCTCTTGAAACACCGGAGATATTCCAGGAGACCATCGCACTCAACACGCGGATCAATCCCGACAGCGTGATCATCGGAATATTTGAGCCCTACCCCGGCACCAGGCTGTATGAGGTCTGTCAAACAGAACACTTCATGGACACGGCGCGCTCCGGCGATCAATTTGTCGGCCGCACGGATACGGTTTTGAATATGCCGCTCTTTCCACGGCGGGCCATTTTGCGGGCGTTTCGTAATTTCGCATTCAACGTTTACAAGCGGCATTCGCTGAAAAAGGCAGTTTTTCTGCGCATTTACTATTCGCGATACGGGGAATTTCTGGTTCGCATGCTGGGGCCTGTAAAGGACTTGTTACGCCGTGCGACCATGGGCGTCTGAGTGTTAACCACCAAGCAGGTGCAGGGCATGAACAAGCTGACGTCAAAGGATCGTTTTACTCGCATGTACGAACATCGCGAGGCCGATCGCGTTCCAGTCATTGACAGCCCGTGGAACGCCACCATTGAGCGCTGGCATAAAGAAGGCATGCCTGACGGAGCGAGCTTCGTTGACTATTTCGGGCTGGATGGAGTCGCGCATCTAGGCGCAGACAATTCTCCGCAGTTCGAGGCCAGGGTGATCGAAGAAACCGAGGCATACAGCATCTACACCACCTCCTGGGGTGCGACGCTGAAAAACTGGAAGCATATGGCCTCCACCCCTGAGTTCAAAGGCTTCACCATTGTGGATCGCCCCAGCTGGGAAGCTGCCAAGGCACGCATGACCCCGAGCCGTGATCGAATCAACTGGGAGCATTTGGAGCGCAACTATCCGAAGTGGGTCGAGGACGGCTATTGGATACAGGCGGGATTGTGGTTCGGATTTGACGTAACGCACTCCTGGATTGTGGGCACCGAACGCCTGCTATATGCCCTCATCGAAGATCCCGACTGGTGCTGCGAAATGTTCTCCCACCAGCTGGAAACCAACATTGCGCTGCTTGACCTCGTCTGGGATGCCGGATACCGGTTTGACTGCGTCAGCTGGCCCGATGACATGGGCTACAAAGGAACGCAGTTTTTCTCTCTCGATATGTACCGTGCACTTGTGAAGCCGTTCCATAAACGGGCCATTGAATGGGCGCATTCCAAAGGCGTCAGGGCGCATCTCCATTCATGCGGAAACGTCAATCCGTTCATCCCCGAATTGATCAGCATAGGGCTGGACGCCCTGAATCCCCTGGAGGTCAAGGCCGGCATGGATCCAGTGCATCTCAAAAAGACCTATGGTAACGACCTGGTCTTGCATGGCGGAATCAATGCGGTGCTATGGGATCACCCCGATCAGATACGCGCCGAGATGGAGCGTGTTGTGCCGGTAATGAAACAAAATGGCGGGTATATTTTCTCCTCTGACCACTCTGTGCCGTCGAGTGTCAGCCGACAGGATTTCAGGCAAATCGTGGCCCTGGCAAAGGAGCTGGGATCATACTCGTAAGGACCGCTTGAAAGTCGCGATTGGATTGGCGTGCCTGGCAGGAGTTGAACCTGCAACCCTCAGATCCGTAGTCTGATGCTCTATCCAATTGAGCTACAGGCGCCCGGAAGAAAAGTAAAGGTATCATAACCAGCATCGCTCTTGCAAGCAGGGAAACTGCGCCTTAAAAACAGGGCATTTGCCGCATGCTTTGCAGTGGCGAACCGTCTGATCTCCCGCTATTCTGTCCCTGATTGGCAGGGGGATGCGGTTCAAAAGGGGAGAGAACCATGGGCAAATCGTACACGAAGGCGGTCCTGGTTAAAGAACTGGCGCAGGCGGCTGCGATCAGCCATCGACGTGTGGAGGTCGTGCTGGAGACCTTGGCCCAAATCGCCTACCGCGAAGCGCGCGACGGGTTTGCCGTGCCTGGAATTTGCCGCCTCGATGTCGTGCACCGCCAGGCGCGACTGGTGCGCAATCCGCAGACCAACCAGTTGCTGCAGATTGCTGAACACGATGCGCTGCGCGTGCGTCCGGTGAAACGCGCCAGGGACGCCATTGCGCCCACGCCCCGCGCACGGCCGCCTGCCGTCGCGGAACTGCTGCCCGCGCCGCCGGCCGCACCCCTTTCTCCTGCTCCTGCCGCACCCCTTCCGGTTACGCCTGCCGCACCCCTTTGTGCCACGCCTGCACCCGCCGCGCCGCCCCCGGCCGCGCCATTGCCTGCGGGCGATGCCCCCGAGGATGGTCTGTTCGTCTCTTTCCGCTGCAAGGACTGCGGCCAGGAGATGGAAGCCCCGCTGGAAATGATCGGTGCGGCGAACGAATGCCCGTCCTGCGGAGAAACCCTGATCGTCCCCCCTGCCTCCGAGGCCGGAACGATCTGGCACCAGCCGCGCGTCACCAGCCCGGAGAAACTGCCGCCGACGCCCAGCGCCATAGCGGCCATGAAGGGCCGGACGATCCGCATCGAACTGCCGGATGACTTCTAGATTTTCCGTCCCGGAAAATCTTCTGCTGACAAAGGAACACCGATGACCTTCTTGTTTTTCAAGCGGAACCGGCTGGCGATGATGATGTTGCTGGCCGGGCTTTGCGGCTGCGTTTCGACGCCCAAGTCAACAGCCCCTGTGCACGTACTGGTGACGGCCGGTGGATTTGTCAATTACCAGGGCGAGCAGTTCGGGGCCGACCAGTTGGCCGCACGCCTGGCCAAAGCCAACGTGGACAAGGCCCAGGAAGTCCGCGTGCACATGGAAGACACCCGCAACACGCGGCTGCTGAAACAGCTCCACGACGGGCTG
>JBAXJV010000103.1:0-8652 GCA_037137675.1 bacterium
ACCTGGCCCTGCTCATTGCCCTGGCCGCTACAGCTCTGAACGGGCTGCTTGCCCTATTGTTGTTAAAAACCTCCCAAAAGTTCGGATCACTGGCTTTGGAAGGCGATTCCAAGCACTTGTTTTCCGATGTGCTATCCTCGGTGGCGGTGGCGCTCGGGCTGGTTCTGGCCAAGTTTACCGGCTGGTTTTTTCTGGATTCGGTCCTGGCCCTGGTCGTGTCGGTGCTGCTTATCAAGATGGCCATTGAACTGATTAAAAAATCGTCCACCGGACTGATGGACCAAGCCTGCCCGGTCGAGGAGGCGCGAATTGTTGAAGTATTAAAAAGGCATGACCAGCTGTTCGTGGACTTTCACGACATCAAGACCAGACGCAGCGGCAACTTGGTCTTTGCCGAGTTCCACCTTTCGGTGAAGGGCGAAAAAACGGTGGAGGAAGCGCATAATCTGACCGATCATCTGGAGCAGGAACTGAGCCAGGAGTTGCCGGAAGTCCGCCTGACCATCCACGTGGAAACGCCTCAGCCTCAAATCTAATCCATCAGCCCATCAACCTGCACTGCGCCTGCGCTTGAATACCTTCTCGATCTCGACGGCCACGAAAACCACCGACGACATGGCGATCGTGAAGCCCAGCTCGCCGATCGTCAGCGGCTGAGTCTTGAAGATCGTGTTCAGCAGGGGCACATAAATCGTGGCCATCTGCAGCGCCAGCGTCAGCAGAAACGCACCCAGTAGCGGCCTGTTAGAGAGCAACCCCTGACTGAACAGCGAATCGCGCTCGGAGCGGATGGCCAGGACGTGTCCCATCTGACTGAGGCAAAGCACGGTGAAGACCATCG
The DNA here is from genome assembly GCA_037137675.1 of bacterium. GTDB lineage: Bacteria > Verrucomicrobiota > Kiritimatiellia > CAIKKV01 > CAIYGI01 > CAIYGI01. The sequence continues at coordinate 842 of JBAXJV010000103.1, forward strand.
TCTGCCAGTGTACGAGTCCGGTGTTTATGGACCAGGCCTGGGTGCCGAGCGATACGGCACCCATCAGCAGCCCTACCCAGATGATATGCATGCCCATGCCGTGGGCGAAGATGCTCTCCTTCGGGTGGCGCGGTGGACGGCTCATGATCCCTTTTTCGGCAGGTTCGGCGGCCAGCGCCAGACCGGGCAGTCCGTCGGTCACGAGGTTGATCCAAAGGATGTGAATCGGCAGCAGCGGAATCGGCAGCCCGAAAAACGGCGCAAGGAAGATGGTCCAGATTTCGGCGGAATTGCCGGTCATCGCGTACTTGATGAACTTGCGGATGTTGTCGAAGATCCGCCGCCCCTCCTTGACCGCCTTGACGATGGTCGCGAAGTTGTCGTCGAGCAGGATCATGTGCGACGACTCCTTCGAGACGTCCGTGCCGGTGATTCCCATCGCGACGCCGATGTCCGCGCGTTTGAGCGCCGGGGCGTCGTTTACGCCGTCCCCGGTCATCGCAACAAATTGTCCACGGTCCTGAAGCGCCTTGACGATCTTGAGCTTTTGCTCAGGCGCGACCCGCGCATAGACTCGGATGTGCTCGACCCGTCCCTCGAATTCCTCGAGCGAGAGCTGCTCCAGATCCCGCCCGGTGATGACTTTGTCGTCGGCATGACCTTCATCGAGAATCCCGATACGTCTGGCAATCGCGCGCGCGGTTAAAGGATGGTCGCCGGTGATCATCACCGGAACGATCCCGGCTTTCCGGCACAGCGCCACGGCGTCCTTGGCTTCCTGCCGCGGCGGGTCCATCAGGCCCACAAGGCCCAGAAGTGTCAGCCCCGTTTCGGCTTGCACGGCGGACGGGTCGGCGGGAAGCCGATCCCATACCCGCATGCCGAACCCGAGTGCGCGCAGGCCATCACTGGCGATCCGGTCGGCCACAGCCACGATTTCCGCTGGCGCCAGTCCGCACTCACCACCCGCCGTGAGCACGAGTGTGGACCGCTCAAGCACCACTTCCACTGCGCCTTTAGTGAAAGATACAACCTGCCCATTTTCCCAGGCGTGGAACGTGGTCATCAGTTTGCGCTCGGAATCGAATGGCAACTCCGCCAGCCGCGGGTAGCGCTCTTCCATGACGCTTTTCGCAAACCCGCCTTCCGCAGCCAGCGTGAATAGCGCCGCTTCGGTAGGGTCGCCGATGATCGCGCCGGAGGCGTCCGCTTTCGAGTCGTTGGAGAGGGCCACGGCGGTGAGCAGCGTCTTTAGAGGCAGCCCGGCAGCCGTGATCGTTGAGGTTGCGTCCTTTTTGCAGCAAAGCTCCGCCTTTGAAATGAGCCGCCCGCCGGCGTACACTTCCTCCGCCGACATCCGGTTCATCGTCAGCGTGCCGGTCTTGTCGGAACAGATATAGGTCACGGAGCCGAGCGTCTCCACGGCGTGGAGTTTACGCACCAGTGCGTTCTGACGGACCATTTTTCTCGCACCGAGAGCCAGCGAAATCGTAATCACCGCCGGCAACGCCTCCGGGATTGCCGCGACAGCAAGCGCGATGGCCGTGAGCAGCATCAGCAGCCACGGCTGTCCGCGCAGGACGCCGAGCGTGAACACAATGGCGCAGATTACAAGGATCGCGATCGCGAGCCTCCTGCCGAATGCGTCGAGCCGCTTCTGGAGCGGGGTCTTGCCAGCTTCCTCGTCCTGAAGCATCGAGGCGATCCTGCCCAGCTCGGTCTGCATTCCCGTGCCGACTACGACACCCTGGCCGCGGCCGTAGGTGACGATCGTGCCCTTGTAGGCCAGGTTTTTCCGGTCACCGATCGGCAGTCCCTGATCCGCGAGCGCGTCCGTCTGCTTCTCCGAAGGGATGGATTCGCCGGTGAGTGCGGCCTCCTCAACCTTGAGCTTGGCGGTTTCGGTCAGCCGCAGGTCGGCGGGAACCACGTTCCCCGCCTCGAGGTGTACGATGTCGCCGGGGACGAGCTGCGCCGCGGGAATCGAGGAGGGAACGCCGTCCCGGATGACCGTCGCCATGGAGGCGGCCATTTTCTTGAGCGCATCCATCGCCTTTTCGGCGCGGTATTCCTGTATGAATCCCAAGGCGGCATTGAGCAACACGATCACAACGATGGCGATGGTGTCCGCCACTTCGCCGAGCACGCCCGCGAGCACGGCGGCGGCGATCAGCACAATGATCATGAAATCCTTGAACTGGTCAAGGAACATTGCGAACAGCGTGCGCTTGCGCTTTGCGAGCAGTTCGTTTGGCCCGTGGGTGGCCAGGCGTGCCGCAGCTTCGTCGGCGCTCAGGCCGCCGGGCCGAGTTCCAAGAGCCGCAAGCGTCTCTTCGATGCCAAGCGCATGCCAGACCATTCCAACCCACCCGTTTTCCAGTTTTTTTGGTTCAGACCCGCAAGCAATCATAAAGTAGCACCTCGCAGCGTTGAAACTTTAGTTTAACAACGATTCCGTGAAAAGTCACTTCTTTAAGTATTGTCGAAGCCTTAATTGCTGGAAGTCTTAATTGCCGAAGCCAGCCAGTGCGGCATGGGTGGCGGCATGGGCTGGCACGCGAATTTCGTAAAACCTGCGTCGGTCAGCCAACCGCAGAGTTCCTGGTCGGAAAAAACCCAGCCATTTTCAGAGGTCAGCGCCATGTTCACCGCGAACAGCGAAGAGAATTTAGGTTGTGCATGGGTCGCATCGGTCATCATGTCGAGGACATATACAACTCCGCCGGGAGCCAGCGAGGCGTAAGCGCGACCAAGCAGATCGGCAATTGATTCAGGCGCTTCCTGGTGCAGTACACCGAAAAATATTACGACATCGTTATGCTCTGGAAACGGCGTGGCATGATAATCGCCAGCCCTTGTTTTAACCCTGTCCTGCATGCCTTCGGCCTGAATCAGTTGATCGGCGATTTTCGTGATTTCAGGTAGATCGAGAACGGTGCATTCAATGTCCGGATTCGCTCTGGCTATGAGGGTTGAATATGTTCCAGGACCACCGCCGACATCGAAGAGTTGTTTTCGTCCCTTGAGGTCGAGCAGTGGTACGACGGAAGGGCCGATGCTGATGGCGCGATTATGCATGGAAAGGACAAAGTTGCGGGTGCGGTCCTTGTCTTCACCAAGATGAATTTCCGGACGTTCCATAGGTTTGCCCGTTCTCACCATTTCGTCAAGTTTTCCCCAGGCTGGGTATACGTCGCGGTTATAACGGATGGCCCTGGTCAGGTCGAATAGGGACCCTGGCACGAGGAACATGGCTGATTCCGGCGTGTTGCAGTACAAATTGCCAGTTTTCTTGAGAAGCCCAAGCGCGACACAGGCATCCAGAAGCAGCGTTGCGCCCCTGAGATGCATTTTGCAGGCTGCGGACAGCGTTCTGGAATCGGCAGTTTTCAATTCGCCCAGCCTGGCGAAAACACCTAGATCCGACGCCGCAAAAAGAATGCAAGAGTCGTAGAAGCTGCTGGCCATATCAACTATCAGGGAAGAATTCATATTATCTTATCTCGAACTGGCCCCGGGGTATTGAGGCTATGACCACTGTTGTTCCATGGGGCCGCAAATGGATGCAAAACATATTTAAAGTCATGCCTGAGAGAACATTACGTGTCAAGGCCCGTCTTCTGTTTGCATGCCGCAGCCCGCTGTGATAAATAAACAGCTTCATTTTACATAAATCAAGGCGGTCACTCATGAGCGTACGCGTGCGGTTTGCCCCCAGTCCCACCGGTCAGGTCCACATCGGCAATATCCGGGCGGCCATTTTCAACTGGCTCTTCGCCCGGCATGCGGGCGGCAGTTTTCTGCTGCGCATCGAAGACACCGATCGTGAGCGATCCACCCCCGAAGCCGTCAAGGCGGTGCTGGACGCCATGTCCTGGCTGGGTCTTGAGTGTGATGAGCCGCCGGTATACCAATCCACTCAACTTCCGAAACATCAGGCGGCCGTCGAGCAACTGCTCCAGTCTGGCCGCGCCTACCGTGGACGCAAGGGAGACGATCCAACCAGCAGCGAAGTGATCTTCTTCCGCATGCCTGGAACAGACATGCTGTTCCATGACGAAATCAAGGGCACGCTGGTCAAAAAAGCCGAAGACCTCAAGGACTTCGTGATCGTCCGTTCCGATGGCTCGCCGGTCTTCCACCTTGCCAATGTCGTGGATGACATCAGCATGCGCATCACGCACGTAATTCGCGGCGACGACCATATCGAAAACACCTACCGGCATGTGGCCATTTTTCAAGCCCTCGGCGCCAGCGTTCCAAACTATGCCCACCTGCCAATGATCGTAAACGCGCAAGGCAAGCCCTATTCCAAGCGCGACGGCGCAGCCTTCGTCGGCGATTTCCGGGAACAGGGCTTTCTGGACGTGGCGCTCTTTAACTATCTCTCCCTGCTTGGCTGGGCGCCCGGCGATGACTTGGAAAAAATGAGACGCGGCGAGGCCGCGGCGCGCTTCACTCACGATCATGTAAAAAGCAGCCCCGCACAGGTGGATTTGCGCAAGCTCACACACCTCAACAGCCTCTATCTGTCAGAAATGCCGCCGGCCGCCTTTATTCAGACCGTCCGTGATTACGCCGCCACACGTGTGCCGTGGGTTGCGGAGACAGATCCGGCGCTTTTTGACAGCGTCGCCGGCCTGCTGCAGTCACGCACCACATTGCTGGCAAATGTGGACTCGTGGCGCTACTTTTTCGACGACCAGACGCCTCAGGATGCAGAGGCCGTCAAAAAAAATCTGCATAAGCCCGGCGTTTGCGATTCGCTGATCCTCGTACGCGACGGTTTAGCGGAGCTGCCGGAGCTCACGGTCACAGGTGTTGAGAGCGTTCTGCGCGCCGCTGAAGCCGCATGCGGACTGGCAGTCAACAAGTTGAATCAACCGGTGCGTGTTGCCGTCACCGGCGTCACCGTCGGGGCCAGCATTTACGATACAATCGTCCTGCTGGGCGCCGTCCGCACCCGCACGCGCCTGGATCGCGCCATCGCGGAAATTGCCGAAAAGGTTGTTTAGGCTGAAGACTGAAGACTGTTAGGTAGAAAAGAAACTGCAAACTGAACAGAGGTTTATCCGCCATGGAATCGCCAACTTTCCCCAGCACCCCTGCCCCGCCGGACAGTCCAGCCGCCACGGACTTTATCCGCGAGATCGTCAAGGCTGACCTGCAGTCTGGCAAGCACACCGCCATCATCACTCGCTTTCCTCCGGAACCTAACGGGTACCTGCACATCGGCCACGCCAAATCCATCTGCCTGAATTTCGGCATCTCTTTAGAGTTTGCCGGTCGCTGTCATCTGCGCATGGACGATACGAACCCGGCCAGGGAGGAGCAGGAATATGTGGAATCCATCCTGAACGATGTCCGCTGGATTGGCTTCGAATGGGGAGAACACCTGTATTATGCCTCGGATTACTACGGGCGGCTTTATGACTACGCCGTAGAACTGATCCGGCGCGGCAAGGCCTACGTCTGCTCGCTGACGCCTGACGAATTTAAAGGCTACCGTGGCGCTCCGTCAGCGCCGGGGCGCGAAAGCCCCTCGCGCGACCGTCCGGTCGCTGAAAACATAGACCTCTTCACCCGCATGCAAGCCGGGGAATTCGACGAGGGGAAATACGTGCTGCGGGCCAAAATTGACATGGCCTCTCCCAACCTGCACCTGCGCGATCCGGTTATCTACCGCATCAAGAAGGAAGCCCATCACCGCACCGGCAGTCAGTGGCGGGTTTATCCGATGTACGATTTTGCCCACTGCCTTTCAGATTCTATCGAAGGCATCACTCACTCCATCTGCACTTTGGAATTTGAAGTGCACCGGCCGCTTTACGATTGGATTCTTGAAGCGCTCGATGTTTACCACCCCCGGCAAATCGAATTCGCCCGCCTGAACGTTACCTACACGGTGCTCAGCAAACGTAAACTTTTAGAGCTTGTGCAGGGGGGGCTGGTGCGCGGATGGGACGACCCGCGCCTGCCGACCATCGCCGGACTACGCCGCCGGGGATTCACCCCGGACTCCATTCGCGCTTTTGCCAAACGCGTGGGAGTGACCAAGTTTGACGGCTTCAGTGACCTCGCACTGCTGGAATTCTGCATTCGCGAGGAACTGAACAAAACCGCGCCGCGCCGCATGGCGGTACTTGATCCGGTCAAGCTGATCGTTGACAATTATCCCGCCGGCCAGGTGGAATGGTTCGATGCAGTCAATAACCCCGAGGATCCGGCCGCCGGCACGCGCCGCGTGCCATTCAGCCGCGAGCTTTACATCGAAGCTGAGGACTTTCAGGAAAATCCCTCGAAGAAGTTTTTCCGTCTTGCGCCGGGCCAGGAAGTGCGGCTGCGATACGCTTACCTCGTGCACGGCACGGAATTCACCCGCGATCCCGCCACCGGCCTCATCACGGAGATTCACTGCACCTACGACCCCGCCACCCGCGGCGGCAACACTCCCGATGGCCGCAAGGTCAAGAGCACGTTGCATTGGGTTTCGGCAGCGCACGCCCGGCCTTGCGAGGTCCGGCTCTATGACCGGCTGTTCAAGGCCGAACATCCCGAAGATACTCCTGAGGGCGTGGATTATAAAACCAACCTCAATCCCGACAGCCTGCTGCTGGTTCAGGCACAGGTCGAACCAGCCCTCGTCACGGCGGAGAAAGAAACACGCGTGCAGTTCGAACGCAAAGGCTATTTCTTTGTGGACCCGCTGGATAGCCGCGACGGCGCCCCGGTCTTCAACAGAATCGTTACGCTCAAAGACACCTGGGCGAAACTGGCCAAGCCCGGCGCGGCCGGTTAAGACAATTGGCAACTGCCTGAGGATTCAGGATTCGGAAGAACTGTCGCACATTCATCCGCAAAGACGGCTCGGCGGGACGCCTCGCCCTACCTCGCGTACGCTCAATCGGTTCTTGAAAACCATCCGGTAGGGCGAACCGTCCCGGTGAGCCGCTGAGGCTGATAATGTGGCTATCCCATGCCTGGAAACATAATCTTAGCCGCAAATTCGGGCCGGACGGATGCGTTGACGATATACCTATGAAGCTGGTACAATTACCAACTTCGTTATGTGAGTTTGCAAGTTATGATTAGTGCCAACACTGACAGCCAGCCTGCGAGCCGGATTGAGGTAGCCGTCGAAAACCGCAACGCCTTTGTTCGGGTGATCGGCAAAGGTTCCTATAAAATGGGACCGGCACTAAAGAATTTCGGATTGTTGGCCTTGGAACAGGGGTGTCGTTACTTTGTGCTGGATATGGCAGTTTGTAGCGGCATGGATAGCACTTTTATGGGGGTGGTGGCCGGATTGACCGTGCGGATCGGCGAAAATTCCGGCCAGCTGGTCATGGTGCAGTTGAGCGATAAAAACCGCGCATTGCTCGACACGCTGGGGTTGGCTGAAATGATCCGTTCCGACCCCGCCGCTCCGGACGCCACACCCACGGAACCGCTGCCAGCGATCGAGTCAACATCCAGCATACGGGCGACCGAGACGATTATGCTGCAAGCGCACGAAACACTGGTCGCCCTGCACCCGGCCAACGCCGGACGTTTTCGAGACGTACTGATCTACCTGCGCGAATCGGTCGCCCATCACGCAAATCAGCCATAAAAACTTCACCGACGGTCTATAGAAAGGATTTTTCAAATGAGTCATCACGCGAAACCTAAAGTCGAAACACCGGTGGCGGCACCTGCGGCAGTCGTTGAGCCATCCACGCCCGGAGTTGCAGAGGAACTTGAGGACTCCACCGTGGAAGCTACCGGCGAGACACCCATTCAAAAAACGGAAATCCCGGAGGTTGCGCAGC
>JBAXJV010000104.1:0-8650 GCA_037137675.1 bacterium
TGATGGCATAGGTGCCTGCCGTCTGATTAACCGCAGAAGTTTCACTGCCGATAAGGCCGCTCAATGCGTAGTTGGTGGCACCCAGGGTAGCTGCAGCGTTGCCGTCATAGACCTTGCTGATAGTGGGAACCAGCGTGGCAGTCAGCGGCGCCTTAGTGATCACACCAACGCTACCGCTGGCAATGGTGGGCAGCGTGTAGTTATTCGTATTAAAGCCGCCAACGCTGCCGGGGAAGTTAGCGGCTGCCAGTGTAGCCGAAACGGAGATGCCTGTGCCCGCGTTCGTGGTGGCATAGGTGCCTGCCGCCTGATTGACCGCAGAAGTTTCACTGCCGATAAGGCCGCTCAATGCGTAGTTGGTGGCACCCAGAGTGGCTGTGGCGTTGCCGTCATAGACCTTGCTGATAGTGGGCACCAGCGCGGCAGTCAGCGGCGCCTTGGTGATCACGCCAACGCTGCCACTGGCAGTGGTGGGTAGAGTGTAGTTGTTCGTGTTAAAGCCACCGACGCTGCCGGGGAAGTTAGCGGCTGCCAGGGTGGCCGAAACGGAGATGCCTGTGCCCGCGTTGGTGGTGGCATAGGTGCCAGCCGTCTGATTGACCGCAGAAGTTTCACTGCCGATAAGGCCGCTCAATGCGTAGTTGGTGGCACCCAGGGTAGCTGCAGCGTTGCCGTCATAGACCTTGCTGATCGTGGGAACTAGCGTAGCAGTCAGCGGCGCCTTAGTGATCACACCAACGCTACCGCTGGCGATAGTTGGCAGCGTGTAGTTGTTGGTGTTAAAGCCGCCGACGCTGCCGGGGAAGTTAGCGGCTGCCAGCGTAGCCGAAACGGAGATGCCTGTGCCAGCGTTCGTGATGGCATAGGTGCCAGCCGTCTGATTGACCGCAGAGGTTTCACTGCCGATAAACCCGCTTAAAGCGTAGTTGGTAGCGCCAAGGGTTGCCGTAGCGTTGCCGTCATAGACCTTGCTGATAGCGGGAACCAGTGTGGCGGTCAGCGGCGTCTTGGTGATCACACCAACGCTGCCTGTAGCGCCAGTTGGTAATGAGTAGTTGGCCTTCAGAAAGCCATCGGCTTCGGTAAAGTCGGAGGCGATCAACGCAGTACCTACGACAATGCCAGCACCCGCATTGGTTGTGGCGTAGGCCCCGATCAACTTGGTCATAACGGGCTTTTCGCTACCGGCCAACCCGGTAAAGAAGTAGTTGGTATCGGCAAGCGTCGCCGTGGCGTTACCATCGTAGACCTTGCTTATCGGAGCAATCAAAACAACCGCCAGACTTCTGGGCGCAACCACCAGCGTTCCCGTAGCGCTGCCTTGATACATCACCTCGTTCACCGTGCCGGTGACGGCGTAACTGCCCGCCGCCGTTGGGGCGCTGGCACTGCCGTCGTAGGTGATGTTCAAAGTCAAACCGCCTGGCACAGTTGTCGCTGTCACCACACACGGCGTGCCGGTGTAAGTCTGGGCAAGCCCGTTCAACGTAACGCCTGCAACCGCTTTTGTCACATCGAACGTTTGCGGCACACTTGGCGCCGCATTCCAGTTGCCATCACCAGGCTGACTGGCAAGAACGCTGACCAACCCCGTGCCCGTAAAAGTCAGATTGGTGTAACCCGAAATTGCCGCGCTCCCGCTCACGACGGCGCAGGTCACTGAGAGGCCCGATGATGCAATCACCGTCAACCCGAGGTGATTGGTCGTTAGTTGTGCGCCAGGGTTTGCAAAGGTGATGCTCTGGTCGGACATGGCGATCGTCATTGTTCCGGTCGCCTGGCCACTGTAGTTGTGCTCCTGAATCGTCGCGCTGACCGCATAACTGCCGGCGTTCGAGGGCGCCTGACCGGAGTTGTTATAAGTCACCTGCACAGCCAGACCTGACGGGACGGTCGTGACCGTAGCATTTCTAACCGTGCCGTTGTACACGTAGCTCAGATTGCTCAACGTGATGCCTGCGTTCATTTTGAGCACGTTCACACGCTGAGTCACGGAGTCTGCTGCCAGATAGTTAAGGCTGCCCGCCTGGCTGGCCACGATATAAACCGTGCCATCGGCGCTGAAGGTCAGGCTTGTGCCATCCTCCGCAATCGCGCCCGGTCCGCTGGCAACACTGAAACTCACCAAGTTGCTGGAAGTGGCAGTTGCGCTAAGGGCAACGGTGTTGGTGATGGGCTGATCCGGGATAGCTGCGAAAACGATTGCTTGCGTCGCCTGGGCGATGGTCAGCATCGCCGTCATTTCCACGCCGCTGTTTTCCGCTGTGGGTGATGTAATGGTATTGACGGCATAATAAACGCCCACATCAAGCCCGGCGATACTCACGGTGCCGGTGTGCGTCTGAAGCCCGGCCACCGCCAGTTGACCGGTCGCGGCTGCCACGCTCAGCCATCCCGAGGCACTCTCATCATAGCTTACAGTATTGCTGTAGCCAAAGGGGGCCGCGCCCTTATTGGTAATGACAAAGGTCGCCGCAGAGGGATCCGCTCCGCCGTATGTCGCGGCGTAAACCAACTGGCCGCGGTTCAGCCAGATTGAGCCCGGCTTAACGCCAGTCCCGGCCAAATTTACAACATAGGGAGTGTTCGTGCCGTTGTTGGCCAGCGCGATCGCCGCCGAATGCGGACCGAGCGCGGCGGGCGCATAAAGAATGCTGAAATTGCTGACCGCCCCAACACCGACCGTGGCGGGCATATTACTGACCGTGAAATATCCGGCAGCGCCGCCAGTGATGGTCACGCCGCTGATTTGGAGCGCGGCGGTGCCAGAGTTGGTGATGCTCAGCGTGACTGTCAGATCTTCGTTGGTCGCCACTGTACCGAAATCGGTGCCCAGCATATAGTCAGCCGTCACGCCATTGGAAATGACCGCTCCATCCTGATTCTTCACCAGCGGCCTCGCCAAACCAGCCACCACGATATTAAAACTCTGGACGGCATTGGAGATACCATTGCCCGCCGTGAGCGTCACAGGGTTGGGTCCAATATTCACAGGTAGCGGCGTGCCTGCCAGACTCCAAATCGCTGACTGCGGCGCGAGTTTTCGCACTTTACAGCCTGCGTAGTCCGCCACATAGATACTATTACCCGCCACCGCGACATCAAATATATTTTGGAAGGTAGCGTTCGTCGCCGGCCCGCCATCGCCGGTGGATCCAGACCCGCTGGTTCCGGCTACGGCTTCAATCAGCCCATTAGTCCCGACGCGCCTGATCCGGTTGTTGCCAATGTCTGCCACATACAGGGCGCCGCCGCTGTCCAGCGACACGGCGATCGGACAAGACAGCTGCGCGTTGGTCGCCGCCCCGCCGTCCCCAGAGAACCCGGCCGTCCCGGTGCCCGCAACCGTCTGAATGATGCCGTCCGTCCCGATCCGTCGCACCCGGTTGTTCGCGTAATCAGCCACATATACCACGCCCTGCGCGTCCACGGCCATGCGGAAGGGATGATTGAGCTGGGCATTGGTCGCCGCGATCCCGTCACCATTGTAACCAGCCGTGACTGTCCCCGCGATCGTCCGAATAATCCCGTCCGCGCCGATCTTACGAATCCGGCAATTATTGTAGTCCGCCACATAGATGGCGCCGGACGAATCCACCGTCACACCTACAGGCCCATAAAGCTGGGCGCTGGTCGCCTGACCGCCATCACCGGAGAATCCGGATGTACCTGTGCCCGCAACGGTCGTGATAATGCCGTCCGTCCCGATCCGGCGAATCCGGTTATTATTGTAGTCCGCCACGTACAGGTTGCCGGCCGTATCCAGCGCCAACCCATATGGATCAGCCAACTGGGCATCGGCAGCCTGCCCTCCGTCACCGGAGGATCCCCGCGTACCGTTGCCAGCGAAAACTTCAATCACGCCATCAGCCCGCACCTTGCGGATGAGCTGGTTGCCCACTTCAGAAATATACTGGTTGCCGGCAGAATCCATGACCACGCCGGCAGGACCTGCCAACTTGGCATCGGTAGCCTGCCCGCCATCACCGGAGTAACCCCAAGTGCCGTTGCCCGCAAAGGTGGAGATGCCAAAGCCCGATCCGCTTCCAGCCACATTGGTCAACGTCAGCCATCCGGGCAGAACCGTGCCGCTGATGGTGACCGGCAGGTTCGCAGGATCGGTGGCCGCCGGCGTGCAGGTGTAGAGCATGCCTTCCACGGCATTAGTGATGGGCGTTGAAGTCCAAACTGGCACGCTATAAACCTGCACAGAGTTGGTTTGCGCAGCCGCCGCGTTCCAGTTGCCATTCCCGGCCTGCGCCGCCGCCACCAGCACCGTACCCGCGCCATTGAAGCTGAGAGTGGATCCGGACAGCACGCCCGGCCCGCTGACGATCGCATAACTTGCGGTCAGCCCCGAACTGGCCGTCGCACCCAGCGCCACCAGATTGGTCATATTTTGAATGCCGATGGGCGGGAAGGTCACCGTTTGAGTGGCCTTGGCAATGACCAGCGTGCCGGTGGCGATTCCCTGGTAGTTAGCGTCGCTGATGGTCGCCTCGACGGCATAGCTCCCGGCATTGGATGGCGCCGCACCCAGGTCGTAGGTCACTATGCAAGTCAGACCCGTCGGGCTCGTCTGACAGGTTGCCTGCTTGGCATTGCCGTCATAGGTGTAGCTCAGATTAGTCAAAACCAACGCGGCGGTCATCTTGATCACATCCACGCGCTGGGTCACGCCCGGCGCGGCCAGATAGTTGACGCCACCAGTCTGGCTGGCCACAACATAGACCGACCCGTTGCCTGTAAACGACAGGCCAGTGCCATTCGTTATCGAACCCGGCCCGCTGGCCACCGCAAAAGTCACGGCCAGACTGGAAGATGCCTGGGCCACCAGAACAACCGTGCTCGTAACCGTCTGCCCGGCCGCAATGGCCTGGAAGTTGGTGATGCTTTGCGTCGCCTTGCCGATCGTAATGCGCGCCAGTACATTCATCGGACTGTTGATTGCATTGGTTGAACTGACCGTGTTGGTGGCCCAGTATTCGCCAGCATTCAGCCCGGCAATATTCACCGTGCCGGTCATGTTGCCAGCGGCCACGTAGATCAATGGCGCAAATGTTGGACTCGCGACCGGGCCTATGGCCCCTGTGTTCGGCGTGACCGCCAGCCAACCGCTCCCGCCCGCGCCATAGCTGATCGTATTGGTGTAATTGTAGGCTACGGCCCCGACGTTCTGGAGTGCAAAGGTTTTAACAGCCGGGTTGGTTCCGCCATAGGTCGCGATGTAATCCAGGAACGTGCCCTGCAGGCGCATCTCGCCGGGCTTGACGCCACTGCCGGCCACGTTGATCACGTAAGGCGTGTTTGTGCCGTTGTTGATGATCGAGAACGATGCGATCTGCAAACCCAGCGCGGACGGCAGGTATGAAATCGTGATCTCCCCCACCCCGCCTACGGCAATCGGGGACGGCAGTTCCGACATCAGGAAATAGGCCGCGCCCGCGCCGGACTTGGTAAAGCCCGTGAGCTGGAGTTCGGCCGAGCCGAAGTTGGTGATGGTCAATGTGACTGACGCATTCGCGTTCGTTGGCACGGTGCCGAAGTCGGTGCCGCCAGCCGTGCTGGCTGGCGCGTTGTTTTGCAGTGCCACACCATCTTCACCAAGAAGCAACGGCCGTGCCCGGCCAGCAATGGTGATCGTGAAGGACTGCGGCGTGGAGCGCGAGCCGTTGTCCGCGTAAAGCGTCACGTTGGTCTGGCCCACGGTGGCCGGCGGAATGAGCGGCGTGCCGGAGAGCTTCCAGGACGAGGCGGCTGATGAAACCCGGCGAATACGGTAATCGAAGCCGGAGATCACGAGGGTGCCGGCGCCATCCACTGCCACGCTGCTGACACTCACAACCGCGTTAGTCGCAGCCCCGCCATCGCCGGAGTAGCCGTTGGAACCATTCCCTGCATACGTGGAGATCATACCGTTGGTGTCGATCCGCCGGACACGGTAGTTCCCGTAGTCCGCCAGGTAGAGATTGCCGGAGGTATCAATGGTCACGCCATATGGATTCTTGATTTGCGCATTAGTCGCCACGCCGCCGTCACCGGAATAGCCGGCCACCCCGTTCCCCCCGATCGTGGAGATCGTGCCGCTTGCGTTGATCTTGCGAATCCGGTTGTTGGCGTAATCCGACACCAGGACGTTACCGTAAGCATCCACCGCCACGTCTATTGGCCTTAAGGTCGCGCTGGTCGCGGCGATCCCATCACCGTTGTAACTGACTGATCCCGTGCCGGCAAATGTCCGTATGATCCCGTCCGTTCCCACCCTGCGGATCCGGTAGTTCGAGAAATCGGCGATGTAAAGGTTGCCGGCCGCGTCCACGGCCACGCCATAGGGAGTAGACAATGTTGCGCTGGTGGCCTGGCCGCCATCCCCGGAATAGCCGGATGATCCATTGCCCGCGACGGTTGTAATAATCCCGTTCGTCCCGATCCGGCGAATCCGGTTATTGCCATAATCCGTGAAATAAACGACCCCGCTCGCACTCACGCACAGTTTGATCGGATTACTGATTTTCGCATTGGTTGCCGCACCGCCATCGCCTGACCACCCGCTTGTCCCGGTGCCAGCGATGGTTGTAATGATCCCGGCGGTGGAAATCTTCCGGATGCGATTGTTGAAATAGTCCGGCACGTACACGTTGCCGTCCGCATCCGCCGCAATGCCGTAAAGGTTGCTGAATATGGCATTTGTCGCCGGACCGTTGTCACCTGAATAGCCACTGATCCCATTGCCGGCGATGGTGCTGATGATCGGACTGCCGCCAGCCTGGCCCAGCGTCAGCCACGGCGGCAGGGTCAAATTGCTGAAGGTAATCGGCAGGCCGCCCGGATCGGTCGCGCCCAGCGTGTAGGTGTAGAGGTTGCCGTCGGTCGCCGTGGTCACCGGAATGGAGGTCCAGACGGGGTCGCTGGCCACAATCAACGTGTTGGTCACATTCGGGGCGGCGTTCCAGTTGTTGTCGCCCGCCTGCGTGGCCGCCACCAGCACCGTGCCGACAGCCGTGAAGCTCAGGTTAATACCGCCGGTAATGGCGCCAGGCCCGCTGACCACCACGAAGTTGGTCACGCCCAGCCCGGAACTGGCTTGGGCAGAGAGTTCAACCGTGGCCGCAACTAACTGATTGGTTGTTACTATGAAGCTGGTGATCGTCTGGCTGGCCTTGGCAATGGTGAGCGTGCCGGTGCCGGTGCCGCCATATGTAGCGTCAGAGACCTGCGCGTTGACCGCGTACGTGCCTGCACCCGACGGGGCGGAGAAGCCATTGTAGGTGAGCAGGCATGTCAGACCGGTCGGGCTGGTCTGATAGAGCGCTTGCTTGAGATTGCCGTCATAGGTGAAGTTGGTGCTCGTAACCGTCACCGTGGCCGTGGCCTTGGCCACATTGACCGCCTGAGTGACCGACGCCGCTGCAAAGTAATTGACATCACCCGTCTGGCTGGCGACCACCCAGACTGTGCCGTCGTTGTTGAACGTCAGGTTGGTGCCGTCAATGGAACCAGGCCCGCTGGCCACTGCAAAGGTTACGGTTTGGCTGGAAGTTGCCGTGGCGCGCAACCCCGCAGAATTGGTGATCTTCTGGTCACCGATGGCGGGGAACGTGATGGTCTGTCCGGCCTGGGCGAGCGTGAGCTGAACCAGCATATCCACGGGCGAATTGCTGGCGGTGGCGGAAGACACCGTGTTGGTGGTGACATATACGCCAGCATTTAGTCCGGCGACACTGACCGTGCCGGTATGCGCCTTGATTGCACCTGCGGCCAGATAGCCGGTCGGGGCGTTCACGTTGAACCAGGCCGCGTCAAATATATTGCTGTAGGCAAATCCGACGCCGCCCTTATTGGTGATCACATAGGCCTGGGTTGCAGGGTTGACACCGCCATAGGTCGCGGAGAAATTGAACGACGCGCGATTGAGCCCGATCTCGCCGGGCTTCACCCCCGTGCCTGCCACGTTGATTACATACGGCGTGTTTGTGCCGTTGTTGGTGATCGAAAAACTCGCCGTATGCGCGCCGTAGGACATAGGCGAATAAGCAATTGAAAAATTGCTGGCGGTGCCCGCCGCAACTGCGGAGGGTAAAGACTGCAGGCTGAAAACTTCAGGCTGAAGGCCAGAGGTTGAAACTCCGGAGATCGTCATCGGACCGGAGCCGGAGTTTGTGATGCTTAGCGTCAGAGTCTGAACCGTGTTAGATCCCACGGTGCCGAAGTCGGTGCCAAACGTGGCGCTGGCCGCCACGTTGTTGGATACGGCCAGGGCGCCGCGCAATACCAGGGGGCGGGCCATGCCGCTGACCACCAGCGTATAGCTCTGCGTAACGGCCACCGTGCCGTTGAACAGGGCCAGCGAAACATTGGTAACGCCCACATGCGCGGGGAGCGGCGTACCGGTCAGCTTCCAGGTACCCGCGCCGCCTGCGGTAATCTGACGAACGCGACGGCTCCCTATGTCCCCAACCAGAACCGTACCATTGGCGTCCACAGCCACCCCCATCATCCCCGCGCATTTTGCGTTGGCAGCCTGCCCGCCATCCCCGGAAAACCCATCCACACCCGTGCCCGCAAAGGTCGAGATCAGGCCGTTTATGCCAACCTTGCGCACGCGGAAATTGGCGCGGTCCACCACAAAAAGTTCACCCGCAGCGTTCAC
>JBAXJV010000105.1:0-8505 GCA_037137675.1 bacterium
CTGACCATAGTGATGTCGGTGTGCGGCTTGTGGGCCTATTTTCGCCTGCCGGTCAACAGCCTGCCAACCGTGGATTACCCGGTGATCCAGGTTATGGTGGCCTACCCGGGCGCCAGCCCTGCCACGATGGCCTCTGCCGTGGCCACGCCGCTTGAGAACGAGTTCACCCAGATCAGCGGACTGCAGAGCATGATTTCGGACAACCGTTCCGGCTCCACCACAATCATGCTGACGTTTGCCCTGCATCGCAACGTGGACCTGATCGCGCCGGACGTGCAGGCGGCCATTACGCGTGCCACACGCAACCTCCCGAATGACCTGCCAAGTCCACCAACCTACCAGAAGTTCAACCCGTCCGAGACGCCGACAGCGGTTGTGCTGATGCACTCCGACACCTTCTCGGCCGGCGACCTTTACGACAATGCCAACCATCTGGTAGCCAAGAAAATCAGCATGCTGGAAGGCGTCTCGAAGGTCCAAACACTCGGGGCCCAGCGCGCCGTGCGCATTCAGTTCATGCCCGAGAAACTTGCCAGCTTCCAGATCGGCGTGGACGAACTCGCCGCCGCCCTGAAGAGCGGGACGGTCAATATTCCAGGCGGCAGCCTGAACGGGCCTTCGCGCACCTTCCTGATCGAGCCGCTGGGCCAGCTCCGCATGGCCTCCGATTACGGGGAGCTGATTATCGCCACGCGCCGTGACGCACCCGTCCGACTCAAGGACGTGGCGCGCTGCGTGGACAGCCTCAACAACGACATCATTGATCTGCGCTTCGACCAGGCCGGCTCGCCGACGCGCGACAAGTGCGTAATCATGCTGATCTCACGAGTCAGCGGCGCCAACACCGTGGAAGTGGCCGACCGCATCGTGGCGACGCTTAACACCGTGCGCGCCGAGCTGCCGCCCGCGATCCACACAGAGCTTATGTATAACGGCGGCACGCCGATTCGCGAATCACTGCACGACGTCGAGATCACAGTGCTCGTTGCACTGCTGCTCGTAGTGCTTGTGATCTTCCTCTTCCTCGGACGTCTCCGCGAAACACTGATACCCAGCATTGTACTGCCGGTGTCGCTGCTCGGCACGATGCTGATGATGCTGCCATCCGGCTTCAGCCTCGACACGCTTTCGCTGATGGGCATCGTACTGGCGGTGGGCTTTCTGGTGGACGACGCAATTGTTGTGCTTGAAAACACCATCCGCCATATGGAGGCCGGCGAGAAGCCGGTTCCGGCCGCCATTCACAGCATGCGCGAAATCACATTCACTGTGATTTCGACCAGCGCAGCGCTGGTGATTGTTTTCTCGCCGCTTGTCTTTATGAGCGGGGCGGTCGGGCGCAATCTTCAGGAGTTTGCGCTGGTGGTGATCTACGCGGTCATTGTCTCCACAATCCTGGCGCTGACGCTTTCGCCGATGATGTGCGCGCACATCATCAAGCATCACAAGGCCCCCAACGCACTGCAGCGCAGCATCCTTGGCACGATCCGCGGCATGACGCAGGCCTACGGCCGGGCGCTGACCTGGCAACTCCGCCACAAGTGGATTGCCGTCACAGCGTGGGTGATATGCATCGTCGGCACGATCGCCTTTTTCTTTATACTGCCGCAGACTTTTCTGCCCAAAGGCGACAGCAGCTTCATTCGCGGCGCCATGCTGATGCCGCTCGGCGCCTCGACCGAGCAAATGCGCGTCTATCAATCAAAGGTCGCCGCCATCGCCAGCAATGATCCGGACGTAGATCGCGTAGGTTCGGTTACCGGCTATCAAATCGGGCCGGATCAGAGCATGGGGTTCATTTTCATACGCCTGAAACCGCCGCACGTACGCAAGCACCCGATTGACTGGTACGTTACGAAGTTCATGGGGCAATGTTTTGCCCTGCCGGACGGCGTCTGCTTTCTTCAAGCGGTCCCGGTGCTGAAAATCAGCAGCGGCGGCGACCCCACCGCCCTCGGCAGCGACTACGCCTACATGCTGCAGGGCATGAACCGCGATCAGGTCTACGACACAGCCCAGCGGCTGGAGGGCGAACTGCGTAAAATCCCGTTTCTGTTCGGCGTTCAAAACAATATTAAATTAAACCTGCCGCGCCTGACAGGAGAGATCCAGCGCGACAGAGCCTCCTCGCTTGGACTAAGCGCGCAGTCAATTGAAACAGCCCTGGCGCTGGGCTACGCCGGAGGCTATGTGACGCAATTCACAACCGAAAACGACCAATATCAGGTGATTGCCGAAGTCGCCAAGGAATACCAGCGCCTGCCGGGCGACCTGTCCAGCCTTTACCTGCATTCGCCGCTTACCGGGTCACTTGTGCCACTTCAGTCACTGGTTAAATGGACCGAGGAGGCCGGCCCGCAGTCCGTGCCACATTCGCAGCAGCAGGAATCCGCCACGCTCTCATTCAGCCTGCCGCCCGGCTTCCCGTTAGGCATCGCCACCAAAATGGTCGAGGCCAGAGCCGCCGCCTTAATTCCACCCGGTGTCACCGGACGCTTCACGGGCGACGCTCTGGAATTCCAGCGCTCCATCGCCAGCCTCGGGATTCTGCTGATCATCGCCATCTTCCTCAAGTACATCGTGCTGGGAGTGCTTTACGAAAGCTACGTCCATCCATTCACAATTCTTACGACACTGCCGGTTGCCGCTCTGGGCGGGCTGCTAACGCTCTTTATCTTCGGTCGCGAGTTATCAATCTACGCCTACATCGGACTTTTCGTGCTGATCGGCCTGATCACCAAGAACGGCATTCTAATGGTGGATTTCGCCATTCAGCGCCGGACTGAGGGAATGAACAGCTACGACGCGATCTACGATGCCTGCCTGGTGCGCTTCCGCCCGATCCTGATGACCGGCTTGTGCGCAATTTTTGGAACGCTGCCAATCGCGCTGGGTTACGGTGCGGATGGATCCAGCCGCATGCCGCTCGGGTTAATGGTGGTTGGCGGGATGATTTTCGCCCAGGTCATCACGCTTTTCGTGACTCCCGCCATTTACCTTTATATGGATCAAATACAAAACCGATTCCTCAAGCCCCGCACGGATCTGGAATAGTTCGGTTGACGTCTACTGCGGCCTCTGGTATTTTCAGATTTCGCGGCGCACCCGTGGTGAAATTGGCATACACGCAAGGTTCAGGTCCTTGTGGCCGCAAGGCCGTGGGGGTTCAACTCCCTCCGGGTGCACCATCTTTTGTTCCGCCGTTTTCAGTTCTAGCCTGAGAGCCCCAGCAGCATCCATCACGAAAGGATCATTATGAGCGGCCTGACTTCCCGGGAGCGCGTGTTGCGGACCGTCAACTTTCAGGATGCCGATCGGGTGCCAATAGACCTCGGCGCCATGAAAGCGTCCGGCATCGGCATCAAGGCCTACAACAGTATCAAGGCAAAACTCGGGATTCATTCCAACACCCGGATCTGCGACCCGAAGTTCATGATCGCGTCCGTGGAAGAAGCGTTCATGCGCAGATTTCATCTGGACGTTGTTCCGCTCGATGTTTCGTCAGTACTTTCCGACGCCCGCCCCGACAAGCAATGGATGCCGACAGCCCTTTACGAAGGCGCAGAGGGCCTGCTGCCGCCCGGCACCAGCGTCGGCACGGACACCGAAGGACGCTGGGCGCTGCTGGATCAGGATCTGAAACCAACTTCTTATCGCATGCCCCGTGAAGGCTACTACTTTGACGACATTTCCTTCAATGAAGCCGGCGGAACAATTGATCCGGCGCTGTTCAGGCCGGAAACCGGCTTCACCGACGAGCAGCTCAGCGCCCTTCAGGCGCGGGGGAAACTTCTTTATGACAACACCGGATATGCCATGCTTGGCTGGGGCGGAGGGGTCTGCTTCCTTGGCTTGAGCCTGATCACGGACCGCATGAGCAACGTGACCATGGGCCTGCCGTCCGAGTGGATGGTCATGCTGATGACCGAAAAGGAAACCTGCCACGAGATGATGGGGAAATCCGTGGATGCTTCGATCAAATGCCTGACCCAGCTGCACGAAGCGACCGGCGATTACTGTTTTGCGTGGGGCATCGCCGCTGACGACAGCGGCACGCAGCGCAGCGAATTCATTAATCCGGAACTATGGGTTGAAATGATCAAGCCGCATTATTCAAGATTGTGCGCATGGGTTCATCAGAACACCAAATGGAAAACCTACCTGCATTCTTGCGGGTCAATTTACAACCTGATTCCGCATATGATTGAGGCGGGCGTTGACATACTGAATCCCGTTCAGACCTCAGCGGCCAACATGGAGCCCGACCGGCTGAAAAAAGAGTTTGGCGGCAAAATCGTCTTCTGGGGCGGCGGATGCGACACCCAGCACGTGCTCCAGACGGCATCGCCGGAGGAAATTCGCGAACACGTCAGGGAACGGCTTGCCATATTCAAGCCCGGCGGCGGGTACGTCTTTAACCAAGTCCACAATATTCAGCCCAACGTGCCGGCTGAAAACATTATCGCCATGCTTGACGCCGCCTACGAATTCGGCTGAAAGCGCAGGGCTGTCCGCCCGGCTTCACCGCATGCGGTCCAGCATCAGCCCCAGCGCTGCGATGCAGGCCACGTCGGAACGCAGGATGCGCTCTCCGAAACTGACCGCGCGAAAACCTTGAACGGCCAGCAAATCAACTTCGAACGGCGTCCATCCGCCCTCCGGACCGATCGCCAGCACAACGCGCGTGCCCTGCGGCCAGGGTCCGGCGGGGAGCCGTTCAGCGGCGGCGGGATGGCCCGTCAGCCTGATCTCGCCCGGCCCCGGCGCTCCGCATTGATCTTCCACAAAGGGGCGGAATTTACGCACTACACATACCTCTGGAAGCCGCGTCAGCCCTGCCTGCTGCAGACCCTCGATCAACAGCGGACGATAGTGCGCCGGCTCGATCCAGCGGGTGTCAAAATAGTTGCGCTCCACGAGAGCCGCGTTGATCAGCGTCAAACGACGGAGCCCGAACGATGCCAGCGGCGCCCATAGCCGCTTCAGCACCTTGGGCCTCGGCAGCGCCAGAATTAATTCCAGGCCCCCGTCCGCCACCGCCGCCTCCGGCTCCCACGCACAGCGCAAGGTCACCATATTTTCATCGGACTGCTCGACAAGCGCGCTGCCGGAAGGTCCATCCAGCAGGCCCACCCGCAGCCGCGCGCCGGGCGCCGCGCGCAGCACCTCGCGGATGTGAAGCGCGCGCCCGTCTTGCACGCTGACGCGGCCATCAGCGGACAACTCGAAGGACTCGAACAGAATGCGGTTCATAACTCTCCAATATTCCCATTTGGCATGCTCGGATGATGCGCCAATGCAAGGGTGGCGTCAAGCGGGCGCATTGTGCTGTCTCATTGCAACCTTTGTGGTACAAGGCGCATAATCGCAGTCAAAATCTTGATCTTGCGTTGACTCACATAGATTCTTTAGGCTGCTGCTCGTGAATGCAAGCTTTGACTGCGAAAAGCAGGATATTTATCAGGGGCACTAATAATCCAAAAATAATCTGGACGCAAACCGGAAAGCTTTCTGACGGATTAAGAGGAAGAGCAAAAATATGCGATACGAAGAGTTAGGAAGAACAGGGCTTAAGGTTTCACGATTGGGATTCGGATGCATGCGTATTTCCATGGGGCAGGATGGACGGGTTGATCGTTCGATAGCCATCCCTCTGCTTCAGCGGGCGGTCGAGTTGGGAGTGAACTACTTCGATACGGCCATAGGCTATTGCGGCGGCGACAGTCAGCGTGTGCTTGGCGAAGCCATGGCGGGAATGCGCGAGCGGGTGGTCATTTCCACCAAGAACCATATGCACGAGGCTCCGGCGCAGGCATGGCAGGAAAGGCTGGAGGAATCGTTGCGCCTACTCCAGACCGATTACATTGACATCTATAATTTCCACGGCCTTACTTGGGAATGCTTTCAAAAGAACATCGCCGGCCCCGAAGGCAAGCTCCGCCTGATGGAGCGCGCCATGGCCAGGGGACAGGTGCGGCATATCTGCTGTTCCTTCCACGACTCGCCTGAAGCACTGATTAAGCTCCTGGAAACCGGCGTGTTCGCCACCGTCAC
This sequence comes from bacterium, assembly GCA_037137675.1. Classification (GTDB taxonomy): domain Bacteria; phylum Verrucomicrobiota; class Kiritimatiellia; order CAIKKV01; family CAIYGI01; genus CAIYGI01. Next base: position 6,055 of record JBAXJV010000105.1, read on the forward strand.
CATCCAATATAATCTGCTCTGGCGCGACCTTGAGCCGGCCATCTCACGCGCGCACGCCTTGGGTGTGGGCGTGGTGGTGATGGGGCCAGTGGCCGGCGGCAGGCTGGGAGTTCGTAGCGAGCGCGTGGCGGAGTTGACGAGGGGCGCTGCTGCATCCACGCCGGAGGCGGCCCTGCGCTTCGTGCTCGCCAATCCAGGAGTAACCCTCGCGCTCTCCGGCATGTCCAGCATGGAGATGTTGGAAGCGAATGCCGGAATCGTTTCAATAAAAGACCCTTTTACTCCCTGTGAAATCGGCACACTCGATGCCGAAGCAAACCGGGTAAGGGAACTTCAGGGGGTTAAATGCCCGGCCTGCGGCTACTGCCGTCCCTGTCCGGCGGGGGTGGATATTCCGGGAAATTTCGGGATTTACAACGAATATCTGATTTATGGCCTGGCGGATAATGCTCGAAAAGCCTATGCCAGCATCGGCGGGCATGCTTCCAAATGCATCGAATGCGGCGCGTGCCTGGCCAAATGCCCTCAGAAAATAAACATTCCCGCGAAACTGCGCGATGTCTCACGTTCGCTAGACCCAGACGCGGGGTCGGTCAGAGCCTCTCTGACGATTAACGGGATCTCCGGGCGGAACAAGCTTAAATGCATATTTAACGCCAAGAATCTCTCCGATACTACATCCACATATCATGCCGTAATTACTTTGGAAGACAACTGTTCCGCCAACCCAACGTCTTTTGAAATTGCCGGCTTGAAATCCTTTAGTTCGCACACAAGGGAGCTGCTGGTTGCGGTTGCTGATGGCAGCGCTGCGCTGAAGGGTGAATACTCCATAGCGAATCCCGGCATGCTGAAGCGGAAATCTTTCAAGTTGCCCTTCTTGATCATTCCCAAGACAGGCACGCGGCTGCACACGCTGAACTTTTCCCCATGCGATTTCGGCGGCAACGAAAAGTTCGCCGGCGCCCATAAACTGGATATTGTGCTTTCACGGGACAGCCAACAGGTCGTGGTGGAGTTACGTGTGCGTTCGCTGTTGCAAGGCTTGGGCGGCGCGGGAGAATCGTCGGGCGGACGCATTGAAATGTACGTGGACATGCGCGGCCATGACTGCATGTCCGGAAATGCCTACACGGACGGCGCAGAGCAATTCTTCCTCTGCTTGGGTGAGGCAGGACTGGGTTCCAAATCGAACAAACCGTATTCTTGCAACCTTGAACATGCGTTGGACAAATCTGGTTGCAGACTAAAGCTAGGCCTGCAATTCAAGGATTTCGGCGTGGCAGATCCAGCCTCGCTTGACAGCATCGGGCTCGACTTCATGATGGTGGCGGCCAACGCCGCAGGCTTGGAAATGGGCCATCCCACTTATGGCGGCGGGCAGGGGCTCTGGCAAAACCCAGCACTCTTCGCCAGAGCATATTTCGCTGAATAAAGCCCCGCTCAGTACTTGCCGTAGGTTCTGGCCGTCTCAATCATGGCCAGCAGGTTTTCATCGGGTGTATCCCTTCCACACTGGTCTCCTGTTGACAGGATAAAGCGCCCGCCTGCGGCGGCGTCATCAATTGCTTTTCTGGAAGCGGCGGCAACATCCTCCGGACAGCCTCTCAGCATAACTTCCGTCGTATGCAGATTCCCCTTTAGCACAATCTTTGCGCCGTACAGGCGTTTAAGTTCCGCAAGATCGCAATCGCCCATGGGCGGGATCTCCAGCGGGTCAATGACCGTCAGGGCTGTTTCTTGACTTAAGATGCGCACCAGTTCTTTTTCGGGACCGCAAGAGTGCACATGCGTTGGAATACCAGCGCTTTCAGCAAGTTCAATGATACGCTTGACGGACGGCAGGGCGTGCTCGTGAAAAAAAGCGGGGGTCTGAAAAACCAGGGTGCCGGAGCTGCCGACGCAGAGAAAATCCGGGCGGTCCTCAGGTCGCATTGTCATCAGATCGGCAAACCTTCGCTCCACTGTCAAAAGTCGTTGCGCCTTAAGATTCTCCAACTCCTCCGGGTAGTCGTGATAGTGGTAGACATCTTCAACATTGCCGCAGATAGCGGCATAGGTTATGAAAACTCCGACCAGCCCCTGATTTCCGATCGACTGCTTCACTCCGCGTAAACCGCTGACGCCCAGATCAACCGGCTTTACCCCTGTAACGGGTTCAAAATAAACTGGCGTAGCCGGCAAGTTGATTTTTCCCGGCGGCACCCCGCAGGTTGGAGGATTAGCAACGTAATAGACATCCACGCGGTCATGCCACACGCGACCTCCATTTTCCAGATAGCTTGCCTGCGTAATGAGACGTTCCGCATCGCGATAAACAATAAACTGCTCCCACGGTCGCGAGTCCACCGGATCGCCGGGCCATTGAAAAGGAAAGTATCCGTCCATCAGCGCATCAATATTGAAGCGTTTGGCGCAGGCGATGTAGGCTTCCCAGATTGGCGGATCATT
>JBAXJV010000106.1:0-8424 GCA_037137675.1 bacterium
AACCCCAACCCCAACCCCAACCCCAACCCCAACCCCAACCCCAACCCCAACCCCGGCCTCAGCTGCTGGCAAGGAAGGTAAGGACCGTGCTGTACGGGTTGCATCTGACAACCTGAATCGCATGCTCGGCATGATGGGTGAATACATGGTGCAGACGCGCTGGTTTGAGCCGTTTGCCGCCGGGTTGCAGACGCTTAAAAAAAAGCAAAACGAACTGGCCCGCTTGTTCGAACAAGCATCCACAGCAGAACAGCTCTGCGCGCTGCGACATAAACTGGATGCCTGTCGTCAGGCTACAGCCAAACGTCTGGAGGAATTCGAGTTCTTCGCACAGCAGTCTTCGGATCTGGCAGAACGGCTTTACCGGGAAGGCCTGATCAGCCGCATGCGTCCGTTTGCTGATGGCGTGCAGGGTTTTCCACGTATGATCCGGGATCTGGCGCGCCAGTTGAATAAAAAAGTCAAATTCGAGATGGTCGGTCAGTCTACGGGTGTGGATCGCGAAATTCTGGAGAAGCTTGAAGCGCCACTGACGCACCTCCTGCGCAACGCGCTGGATCACGGTCTGGAAACACCCGAGGAACGGGAGGCGGCGGGGAAAAATCCAGAAGGCTTGCTGACGTTGGAGGCGCGCCACCAAGCCGGACAATTGCATGTTACTGTGACAGATGACGGGCGAGGTATAGATCTGGGGCGTATTCGGCGGAAAGTAGTCGCCCGCGGACTCAGCACCAATGAGATGGTCGGGCGCCTGACAAATGCCGAACTTTTGGATTTTCTTTTTCTGCCTGGATTTTCGACGAGCGAAGTAGTGACGGAAATTTCCGGACGTGGGGTAGGGTTGGATGTCGTCCGGAATTTAACTCAGGAAGTTGGCGGGTTGGTCCGTGTGGAGAACCTCCCCGGTGCCGGTGCGCAGTTTCATTTGCAACTCCCGATCACACTTTCCGTTTTGCGCACCCTTCTGGTGGAAATTGCGGGTGATCCGTATGCCATTCCGCTGACACGGATTGACCATCTGGTTGTTGCATCGCCGGAGGAAATTCAAACCTTGGAGGGACGGCTGTACCTGACATTGAATCAGCGTAATATTGGGCTGGTGGATGCGCGCGAAGTATTAGAACTAAGCGGTGTCGCCAACCGCCCGACGGCGTGGCCAATCGTGATTATCGGGGACCGGACCAGCGCTTACGGTTTGGTGGTGGACCGATTTATAGGGGAAAGCAAGCTGGTCGTGCGCACGCTGGATCCCCGGCTTGGCAAGATTCAAGACGTGAGTGCGGTTTCTGTATTGGATGACGGCGCTCCAGTGATGATTATGGATACGGAAGACCTGGTGAGGTCTATCGAAAACCTGCTTTCCGGCGGACGCCTGAAGCAATTGCAGTCAGCCAGCAAGAATGCTGCCACCAGGACCTGCAAGCGTATCCTGGTGGCAGATGATTCGATCACGGTCCGCGAGATGGAGCGCAAATTACTTGAAAATCACGGTTACACTGTGGACGTAACTGTGGATGGCATGGATGCCTGGAACACGGTGCGCATGGGACGTTACGATCTGGTCGTCAGCGATGTTGATATGCCGCGCATGAACGGCATTGAACTTGTGCGCCATATCAAGCAGGACGCCCGGCTAAAGCACCTGCCTGTGATCATCGTATCCTATAAGGACCGCGAAGAGGATCGCTTGAGCGGACTTGAGGCTGGGGCCACGCATTATCTCACCAAGAGCAGTTTTCATGATGAAACGTTTTTAAAGACCGTGGCAGATGTGATCGGAGATCCGTGAAAATCGCGATTGTAAACGACCTGCTGATGGCGGTAGAAGCTCTGCGGCGCGTGGTTCGCAGTCGTCCTGATTATACGATTGCCTGGGTCGCGCGCGACGGTGCCGAAGCAGTCAAAAAATGCGCTGAAGACCGGCCTGACATGATTCTCATGGATTTGATCATGCCGGTAATGAATGGCGTCGAAGCTACCAAAAGAATCATGCTGAATTCGCCATGTCACATTCTGGTGGTGACCGCCACTGTGGATGGCAATATAAGCCTGGTGTTCGATGCTATGGGTTACGGGGCTTTGGATGCCGTCAATACTCCGGTGCTGGGCACGGATGGCCAAATGAATGGGGCTCAGGCGCTGTTGCGTAAAATTGAAATTATCGGCCATTTGATAGCGCGCCCTGCACCGATGAGCCCGGCGGTGTTTGAGTTTGGGTCGCTTCCAGCAGAGCACGGTCGTCTGCCACTCGTCGTTCTGGGCGCATCAACAGGTGGCCCGGCAGCGTTGGCGGATATTTTGTCCGGATTGCCCGCGGTTGTTAATGCGGCCATTGTGATTATTCAGCACATAGACAAGGAGTTTTCTCAGGAGCTGGCTCTCTGGCTGGGCACGCAATGCTTACTTAATGTCAAAGTAGCCACGCCGGGATGTCGTCCGGAGTCAGGTACGGTCTGGCTGGCTGGCACTAACGACCATATGGTGCTGACAAAACACGGGACGCTCGAATATATGATCGAGCCTGTCGAATGTTTTTATCGCCCTTCTGTAGACGTGTTTTTTAAGAGTGTGGCGGCGCATTGGTCGCCGCCTGGTGTAGCTGTGTTGTTGACCGGCATGGGACGCGATGGCGGTGAGGGGTTGCTGTCTATGCGACGATGCGGTTGGCACACCATAGCACAGAATGCTGCTACATCCATCGTGTACGGGATGCCGCGGGCGGCTGCGGAACTAAATGCTGCTGAAAAAATTCTGCCGCTGGGAGATATCACAGGCGCGATCATGCAGGAAATCGAAAAACGTAAGTAACTTTATTCAGGATGACCATGGAAAATACCAATGATAGAACGGTAAAAACCGCTTTGCCACAGCATGCGATCAAAGTGCTGCTGGTGGATGATCAGCCCATGATTGGCGAGATGGTGCGTCGTATGTTGGCCCCCGAAGCCGACATCCGGTTTCATTACTGTAGTGATCCGGCTGTGGCTTTGAAAATGGCCGACGAGCTGGCACCTACTGTGATTCTCCAGGACCTTGTGATGCCCGGCATTGACGGCTTGACGCTGGTGAAATCCTATCGCGCTGAACCCGCACTGCGGAACACCCCGCTGATTGTGCTTTCGACCAATGAGGAGCCTACCACAAAGGCGGAAGCGTTTGCGCTGGGTGCCAACGATTATCTGGTCAAGCTTCCGGACCGCATCGAACTGGTGGCACGTATCCGTTACCACTCTCAGGGGTATATCAATTTACTTGAGCGCAATGAAGCATATCAGGCTCTGCTGGGCAGTCAGAAGGCCCTGGCGGCAGAGTTGGCTGAAGCTTCGGACTATGTGCAATCACTCTTGCCACTGCCGCTGGATCAGGGCCCTGTGCGTACAAGCTGGCAGTTCATCCCGTCTACCTCGTTGGGTGGTGACGCCTTTGGATATCACTGGCTGGATCAAGACCGGTTTTGCATGTTTTTATTGGATGTTTGCGGGCATGGGGTGGGGGCGGCACTGCTTTCCATTTCAGCCATGAATGTCCTTCGATCGCAGACTCTGCCGCACACCGATTTTGGTGAGCCAGGCGCGATGCTGACCGCGCTCAACGAGGCCTTCCAGATGGAAAAGCATAACAATATGTATTTTACGATCTGGTACGGCGTGTATTCGCGTTCCGCGCGAACAGTGCGCTATGCCTGCGCCGGTCACCCTCCATCATTGCTGATCAATAAAGATACGGCTGGCAACATGACCGTTAGCGAATTGGGTGCGCCCGGCATGGTTCTAGGTGGCATGTCGGGAACTGTGTATCGCACCGAGATCCGGCCCGTGCCGCCTGGCAGCACTTTGTTTCTTATGAGCGACGGAGTTTACGAAATAACCCGTTCAGATGGAACGCTCTGGACGTTCAGTGAGTTTTCTCAGCTTATGGCCGACGCCGCCAGTGCCGGTAAAGTGGAAATTGAAGAGCTTGCAAAGCAAGTGCACCTTATGCATGGGGCCGGTCCTCTTGATGACGATTTCTCCATTGTTAAACTGCAATTTCCAGCGGATGCGTGACAGCTGGGGACAAATAACTGAATGAACGCTCTATCATTGGAAACAGCTGCGCTTCGAGAAAACCTGTCGGAACTGTTTGCTTTTGTGGAACAGTCTCTGACCACTTTGAACACGCCTGCGGCGAGCCGTGACAAGTTGATGATGGCTCTGGACGAGGCCCTGACCAACGTAGTGATGTATGCCTATTGCGAAGATCATCCTGGCACAGTTGGCATTCATATTTTCCGCAACAACAACACAATCACGGCGGAGGTGTTGGACCACGGCAAAGCATTCGATCCAACGATGCACCCGGTGCCTGACACCACTCTTCCGATTGATCAACGGCCTATCGGTGGCCTGGGTATTCACCTGATGCGGAAGCTGTTGACCGACCTGCGTTATTATCGGGAAAACCAAATGAACCGTTTAGTTCTAACTTCAACCTGGGAGCAACCACATGAGTAACGCAGTCTTGTTTATTGACGAAAACCGGCAGGATGTCATCCTCGTGCATATTATGGCCCAGAGGTTGTTGGATCCCCAGCAGTCAGATGCTCTGGCCATTCATTTGTGCGAATTGTTTGATTCCGGAGTGCTGTGCGTGGTCGTGGATATGAGCGGCGTGCAGCGCCTGTCCAGCATTTTCTTCCGTGCATTTATCATGGCCGGTAAAAAAGCCGTCGAACATCAGGCTCAACTGGCTTTCTGCAACCTGACGTCTTTAATTCAGGAAGGCTTTGAAATAACCGGACTTACCAAGCTTTTCCCGATCTTCAAGAGCGAGTCCGATGCGCTCAACAAATTAGCGTAAAAATATCCGGTAACGGACCGGATGTCGCGATGAGCGTACTCGCGAGCTAAAATCGGGCGGCCCGGATTTTCAGCCGCCGGCTAGCCTTCGTCTCCGCTCAGGCTTTTCAGGACACCCAAATCTTCCAGGGTGGTCACGTCCCCGGTAATTTCCGTGCCCGCTGCCACCTGCTTCAGCAGGCGGCGCATGATCTTTCCCGAACGGGTTTTTGGCAATGATTCTGCAAACCGGATCTCATCGGGTTTTGCCACGGCGCCGACTTCCTTGCATACGTGGTCGCGGAGGGTTTCGCGTAATTTAGGGCTGGCCAGTTGGCCTTTTTTCAGGGTCACGAAGGCAATCAGCCCGGATCCCTTGATGTCATCCGGGCGCCCCACTACCGCCGCTTCCGCCACGGCCGGATAGCTGACCAACGCGCTTTCGACTTCGGCGGTTCCAATGCGGTGGCCGGATACATTGATCACGTCATCAATTCTTCCCATGATCCAGAAATAGCCGTCGGCATCGGAGCGCGCGCCATCGCCGGTGAAATATTTTCCTGGAAAATCATTCCAGTAAGTCCACTGAAAACGTTCCGGATCGCCCCATACGCCGCGCAACATGCTGGGCCATGGGTGACGCACGATCAGCTTGCCACCGCTGTTTACAGGCGTCTTTTGACCTGCTTCATCGACCACTTCCGCCTGGATGCCGAAAAATGGCAGGCCGGCAGATCCCGGTTTGGAGGCCAACGCACCGGGGCAGGTGGAAATCATGATCGAACCGGTTTCCGTCTGCCACCAGGTATCCACAATCGGGCAGCGCTGGCCGCCGATGGTCTCATGATACCAGATCCAAGCCTGTGGGTTGATCGGTTCCCCCACAGTGCCCAGCAGGCGCAGTGACGAAAGGTCATGTTTGGCAGGCCATTCGTTACCCCATTGCATAAATGCCCGAATGGCCGTTGGCGCAGTGTAAAAGATGGTCACGCCGTGCTTTTCAATGATACTCCAGAAACGGTCCGGCTCAGGGTAATTTGGCGCACCTTCGTACATCAGCACCGTGGCGCCGTTGATTAACGGACCGTAGACGACATAACTGTGGCCGGTTACCCATCCGATGTCAGCCGTGCACCAGAAGATGTCGGTGTCGCGAATGTCAAAAACATAGCGATGGCTGAGTGCTGCACCCAGCAGGTACCCGGCGGTGGTGTGCAGTATTCCTTTTGGTTTTCCCGTGGATCCGCTGGTGTACAGAATGAATAATGGATCCTCGCTGTCAACCATTTCCGGCGGGCAATCGGCGTTCACATGCTTCAGCTCCTGATGCCACCAGACATCGCGTCCTTCCTCGATATGCACATCCATGCCGGTCCGGCGTAAAACCACGACTTTTGTTACGGACGCGCACAGGGTGTGACCCTCGGCATTCCGGTAATTAAGCGCGTCATCAACATTTTTCTTCAACTGTACGACGGCTCCTTTGCGGTATCCGCCATCGGCGGTAACGACCACTTTGGCCTGACAATCTTTGATCCGCTCCGCCACCGACTGTGCGCTGAATCCGGCGAAGACGACCGAATGAATGGCCCCCAGCCGTGCGCAGGCCAGCATCGTCACCACGGCTTCCGGAACCATTGGCATGTAGATCAGGACCCGGTCGCCCTTGCCGATACCGTTACGCTTGAGCAGGTTGGCAAACTGGCAGACCTGATGGTGGAGCTGCCGGTAGGTGAGCACGCGCTGCTCGCCTGGGTTGGTGCTGGAATCGGGTTCGCCTTCCCAGATCAGGGCCGCCTTGTTAGCGATCGCTGTATGCAGATGCTTGTCCAGGCAGTTTGCGCTGGCATTCAGCCGTCCCCCGCCAAACCAGCTCGCATGCGGCGCGTTCCATTCCAGAACTTTATCCCAGCGCTTATCCCATACCAGAAACTGGTCGGCCTGTTCCGCCCAGAATGCCTCGGGCTGTTCCACCGACTTGCGATAGAGTTTCAGATATTCATCTTTAGATTTCAGATGCGCCTGCTCTGCAAAAGCCGGCGGCGGTGTAAAAACGCGGCTTTCGTGCAGTGAGCTTTCGATGTTGCCCGATGGGTTTTGTAACAGTTGCTCCAGTCCGGATGTCCGGAAAAGGTCTTTAACGAAAGGGCAGGCCTTGGCGACTGAAAAATTGCCTTGCGGCACTTTTTTGGCTGTCAACAGCACAAGGCGTAAAAATACGGATGAAACATACGGCGCCTGTTCAAGGTCAAAAATGATTTTTAACGTTGCAGCCGGCGTCCGGGCGGAAGATTCCTGTGACACTTCGGCTATTTTAAGATTCATCAGCGGCGCCAAATCCGCGCAGGTCTTGCTGTTTAACTCGCCGGTGAACTTGCACGTCATCGTTTGGTTGGATGCATCAAAAATAAAGTCCAGCATAAAATTATCCCCGTTTCTAAAAAGTTATGGCGACCGACGAGCGGAATAATAGCTGCAGCAATCGGGCGTGGCTATAAAAGATTGCGCTGCGCATAAGGGAGTCATAATGGAAGGATTGTCTGACGGTACACGCGAAAGCTGTAAAGAAAGGCGTGTTTTCTTGATTTCGCCATTGTTTTTCTATTGCATTTGTTGTGTCTGACAAGCTAATCTTTTACCTGCGGACGGCATCCGCTGTTGGCTGCCTGCTAAGTGATGCAGGCAGCAATTAATAACGCACGAAACATTTGTTACCTGAAGAGGGTTTTATCATGAGCGATCTGCCGCAGCAGCCTTTTGTTAAACAAACCATGGAAAAAGCCCGGCAGGCGGCAGCCGTTTTCAACCAGTACTCTCAGGAGCAGGTTGACCGGATAGTAAGGGCAGTTTACGAAGCCGGCTTCAATAATCGCGTCAAGCTTGCCAAGTTGGCCTACGAAGAAACCGGCATTGGTCGCTGGCAGGACAAGGTCATTAAAAATGTCGTTGCCACACAAATCACCTATAATGACATTAAGGACTGCAAGACGGTCGGCATCATTTCTGACGACCCGATTACCGGCATCTCGGAAATTGCCCAGCCCATGGGGCCGGTTCTGGCGATCATTCCAGTTACCAATCCAACCTCGACCGTTATGTTCAAGACGCTGATCTGTCTTAAGTCCCGTAATCCCATCATCATCAGCCCGGCAGGAAAAGCCAAGGGGTGCTGCGGTGAGACAGCGCGAATTCTGTATGAGGCGGCATTGGCCGCCGATGCCCCGGAAGACTGTATCCAGTGGTGCGCTTCAGTTTCCCGCGAACAGACCCAGGCATTTATGAGCCACCGCGATGTCGCTTTGATTCTTGCGACCGGTGGTTCAGGGCTGGTCAAGTCAGCTTATAGTTCGGGTACTCCCACCATCGGCGTCGGCGCTGGAAATGTGCCGATTTTCATCCATACGTCGGCCGATATTCCCTTCGCGGTTGAGCAAATCCTGATTTCAAAAACTTTTGATAACGGGACCATCTGCGCAAGCGAGCAGGCCGTTGTTGTCGAAAAAAGCATTGCTGCAGCCGTTTTGTTGGAATTTCAAAAACAAAAGGGACGCATTCTGGATGCTCCCGAACGCGCACGGCTTACGGCGATCGCCTGGGATACAAAACG
>JBAXJV010000107.1:0-8389 GCA_037137675.1 bacterium
AAGCGAAAGAGTTCTTCGTGCAGTTCGACTACGCGCAGCACGATATCGGCGCGCTGGAGTTCGAAATCGCGGCGGGCAGTTTGCACCTCGCGGGTGGCGCGCACGAGCGGTTCGGTAGTTACCAGCGTGCCACCGCGGCGCAAGAGCGGTTGGCGGGCCTCAATGACGATGCGTCCTTCGTTCACGTCGGGGGCATTATCAAGCGTGGTCTGCTGATAACGCGGACCAGCGCTGAGCTCCGTACCGGCTGAGGTGGTGCGCGTGGCGAACAAACCGGCATCTATATAACGGCCGTCGTCGCGCGCCTCGGCGCCGCCTAACGGACGCAGCGTCCAGCGGAACATATCGGCGGCGGCGCTGGCGCCGACCTGGCGGGATTCGAGTCCCAGACGGCGGACTTCAATGGCGCGGTTATGGACGAGGGCATAGTCAATGGCGGCGGGCAAGCTCCAGGCGGAAGGCACGGCGTTCGTCAGGTTATCCGCCGCGACGCCGGACGAAGCTCTGCAAGCACATGCGGCGAGCAGCCCCGCCACAGGCAGCCAGCGCCTGAATGCACGGAAGGTCATGGCGCACTGTCCGGCATCTTAGTACGGGGGAAAACGGCGGGAAGAACGTCGAAGCGTCCGCGGCTCTTGTGGTGAAGCTCCCAAAGTTTTGCGTACTTGATAAAAACGCCGTATGAATTAAGCATGGCGATGATGAGCCCGTGCATCCCGTCGAGGAACCCCAACCGGACGAAGTACCCCTTCAGAAAGCGGATCGGCGGCCGCAGCAGAAGGTCGGACCAACGGAAGGGGTGATCCTGTACAAACTTCTGCTGGGCAGTAATGGTTGAAAAGCGGTTCAGCGTGTCAAGATGGTCCCGGATATCGTCATAAGTATAATGATACAGTGGATTACGCAACCGCTTGACCGGGCCGTTCACGATCACGTGGTCGTGCGGCTCCTCGCCCTCGGTGCGTCCGTTGTTCTTTTTGAAGAGGCGGAGCTTGACGTCGGGGTACCACTCCCCGTGCCGGATCCAGCGGCCCAGATAATAGACTTGCCGTGGAAACTCAAAGCCAACGTAGCGGGAAGGTGCACCGGCATTCAGTTCGGAGCGGATTTCCTGGATCAATCCAGTCGAAACCTCTTCATCGGCATCGAGAAAAAGAATCCACGGCTGCGTGGTCATTTCTCGCACCAGATTCCGCTGCCCGACGTAGCCCAGCCAGGCGTGCTGGTAAACACGGTCCGTGTAGCGTTTGCAGATTTCCAGCGTGCGGTCAGTGCTGAAGCTGTCCATAATGACCAGTTCGTCGCACCAGGCCAGACTGCGGAGACAGCGTTCGATTTTGCGCTCTTCGTTGAATGTGAGCACGCAGGCTGAGATACGTTCAGCAGACACCGGCGGGCTTATGTGAACAGGCATGGTAAGTTGACTCATGGGGCAGGTTTCCAGGAAGCATCCGGTTCGTCGAGCAAGTGGCGCGGACGGGCGTCTGCGGCCAGCAGACGGCTGCCGTCATAGACCCGCACAGTAAAGCCGTAATAATTCGCGGTGCGCGGCGGATCCGGATTGGCACGGCGGGCAATCACATAGGTTGCGCCAGCCGAGCACTGCCCGGCCCCGGGTTCTCCAACGGCCTGCACTGATCTTGGCGTAATGGTTGCCTGAGATGGAACGATGACCCCATCACGGTCAAGACGGTCGAAGAATGCGACATCAATTCGCAGGGTTTTTGTTGAGGCATTGACGGGCCTGACCTGCAGGTCGGCATTGACGACACGCATCTCCTCGAACTCATCCGTGGCCGGAAATTTGTTTTGCCTCAGCTCCACAAATTTGACAGCCACTGGAACCGCCGGCTCCGGCGGCTTCGAGCGTGGCACCAGAGTGCCGTTGTGGGTCGGCGGCTCTTGTTGGAGAGCGGGCGTTGACTGAATCGGCGTGCTGGCGACAACCACCACCCCGGAGGCTGCAGAGTGATTATTCGAAAGGCTCTGCATGGTGACCCGCAGGGCGGCCAATTCCCGTTCAATCCGGTCGAGTTCTTCGGTCGCGACGGGCGGCGTTGAAGCAGCTAAAGTGGTGGACACATTTATGGGTGGCGGGATGGCCGTCGCCGCATCGGGCAAACCGGTCGCGGCCAGCATATTCTCAGGCATCGCGTTAGGTAACGGCACCGTGACGTCGGGAGCAACCAGCGTGTTCGAAACGCCGGCTGCTGCAAGATAGGTATCTAGCGCCAGAGGACTGGGGACCGGCTGCGAAGTGCGATTCGAACGGGTGCTGCGATGCCAGATAATGACGGCCACTGCGAGGGACACTACAAGCAAGCCGTTCATTGCAAGCCCGACGGGAAACCGGCGGCTCGAAAGCAGATTGTCTCCGCCAACAGCTTGATTCTGCGACGCATCCACCTCCGCCTGCACCAGCGCCTGAACGAGCAACCGGGTGCGCCCGAGCTCGATAGCATCACCGTGCTTGAGCTGGGCTTCGGATACAGCGCGGCCATTAACCAGGACACGGTTCATTGAGCCCAGATCATGAATGACCAGCTTGCCATCCTCGCAGTGCATAACACTGGCGTGCCGCCGGGCAACCTCTTCGTCCGGAAGGCAAATCTCAGCGTCCGGATCCTGACCGATAACCATCGGCGTCCGCTCCACAGTAAATTGACGGCCTTTCCGGTCGCCATTCAAAACAATCAGTCGAAAAATCATATTCTCTACACACGTTTTGCCGGGAACAACCCGGCACACTCACTGTCACCACACTTGAGCATGCAGTCAAAAGCGGCGTTAGCAACCATTTTTTGTTTCACCAGAATGGTTATTATAGTATTTTATTCGAAAGATCTACAGACCAATATGCAATGGATATTGGGCGATCGGGCAAACATGGGGGTGAATCAATCATTTTTGGGTTGGCATCGACCGCTTTGTGAAACCGTGCCGGCGTATCTACTGACCGGGGCAGGCGCCGGCATGCTGGATCTTCGCGGCACATTGGTAGTTGTGCCAACACGCCAGTCGAGCTGGCGGTTGCGAGCCGCACTGCCCTTGGCCGCTGACGCGCGCGGCGCCGTTCTGCTGGGTCCGGAAATCGTGACCCCGGCAGTGCTGCTTGAGCCTCCGCGCACCGCCAGCGTTGCCACAAACCTCCAAAGCCTGCTGGCCTGGTCTGCTGTCTTGAAAGCCGTCAAGCCCGGCGAATGCAGCGCCTTTCTGGGCACACGCGAAGGGCGGGTTCACGGCACAACCTGGGCGCTGCAAATCGCGCGTCGTCTTCAGGATTTGCGCAAGGAGCTCTCCGATGGCGGACTCGCCATCGCAGATCTGGCCGTCTGCGGCACGGAGATCGAGGAGAGCGAGCGCTGGGCCGCCATGGCCGGCCTGGAACGCCGCTATGTCAGGCAGCTTGAGGACTGGCGCCTCCATGACGCCTTTAAGCGAAAGCTCGATTATGCGCGCCAGGGGGTGCTGGCTCCGGAAATAAACCGGATAGTAGTGGCGGCCGTGCCTGATCCCCCGAAACTTTTCATGACTTTGCTGGACCACTGGGCCGCCGCCGGGGGCGCACTTGAGATACTCGTGGCCGCTCCGGAAAGCGAGGCCGCCGTCTTCGACGGCTGGGGGCGCCCATTGCCGGAGTTCTGGCAGGCACGCGAGATCGCATTGCAGTCCGGAGATCTCTGGCTGGAAGCCACGCCCGACGATCAAGCAGGCCGGATAGCGAAAGCCATTTTTAACAGCAGGCCCGTGAATCCGCCCGATGCCGCACTGCGGCCGCAAATAGCCATTGGCGTGCCCGACCGCGAAACCGTCGCTCCGCTTCAACGCGAACTTGCAGCCATCGGCCTGCCTGCGTTCGACCCGCAAAATCACCCGTTCGCGGACACCGCGCTTTTCCGGCTCGTCCAAGCGCTGCTGGTCCTGCGCAACCGGCCCGGTTACGCCGAAGTGGCGGCACTGCTGCGCCATCCGGATGTGCTCGCATTGTCCGGTCGCAGCGCTGAGTTGCTGCGCGAGCTGGACACCTTTCAGTCCGGACATCTGCCGGTCACACTGGAAGATATGCATGCCGCTCCGCCGCTCCTGCGAGAAACATTGACGCACCTCCGCAACTGGCGCAAAGCGTTGGACGGCGACAACTTTGCCGCTGGCTTGCGCGACGTATTGCAGCAAATCTACAAGCCGCGCTTTCTCAAATCCGACAACCCGACGGACGCTGCTTTCCAGCAGGCCGTCACGGTATTCGATACGGGATTGCGGGAGCTCGAAAGCGCTGCGGCAGCAGGTCACGCCAGCGACGACGCCGCCGAGGTGCTGATGGCGAGGCTGCAGGACGCCACCGTCAAAGCTGAACGCCGCGATCAACACCTCGACCTCGAAGGCTGGCTGGAGCTGGCATGGAATCCCGCACCGCTGCTGTTCGTGGCCGGCGTGAACGAGGGATTTGTTCCTGACGGGCACGTCGGAGACATTTTCCTTCCCGACACATTGCGACGTCAGCTCAACCTTCGCGACGATCGCCTGCGCGTAGCACGCGACGCCTACGTGCTGACCGCACTGATCGAGCAGCGCCGCAGCGAAGGCCGGGTGATCCTGCTGGTGGGCAAGACTTCCGTCGCCGGCGATCCGCTGCGCCCTTCACGACTGCTCTTCCGCTGCCCTGATCAGGAGCTCGTCACCAGGGCCCGGATGCTTTTTAAAGATCCGCCAGCCGCCCATACGGCCGGAGCCTTTACGGTCAGCTTCAAGCTCGATCCCGCGCGTTTATCCGCTGATTGCATCAACGGCAAACGCTCGCGCGAGCTGAGTCCCACCATCTTCCGGGACTATCTCACATCGCCGCTGCGTTTTTACCTGCAGCACGTGCTCAACATGCAAGCGCTGGACGACCGCGCACGCGAGCCGGACGCGCTGGATTTTGGGAACCTGATCCACGACGTCCTCAACGAAATGGGCGCGGAGCAACAACGCTGGGCCTGCGCTGACGCAGACGGACTTGCGCGCTGGCTGGAGCAACGCCTCAGCGAAGCAGCCCGCATCCGCTACGGTGCCCGGCCATGGCTGGGCGTCGAACTGGCCATGTACAGCGCCGTACAGAGACTAAGAGCCTTTGCGCAGCGGCAGGTCGCATGGCATGCCATGGGATGGGAGATTATCCAGCATGAAACAGGCAAGTCCTGCACAATAGGCGGCTTGCCGGTCAGAGGCCGCATTGACCGCATTGACCGCAATTCGCAAACCGGCGCGGTCTGCGTGCTCGACTACAAGACCACCGACAAATTCAAATCTCCCCACGAGACACACTTCGGCCCACTGCGCGAAAATGACAATTTAGGCGCCGCCGCCATTCCAGTGGCATTGACGGGCGGAAAGAAGGGCAAGCGCTGGTCCGACTTGCAGCTTCCGATCTATCGTGAATTGGTAAGGCCCGATTTCGGGGAGAACATTCAGCTTGGATATATTTGCCTGCCGAATGCGCTTGGCGAAACTGGCATCACGCTCTGGGATCAATACAGCGACGCGCTGCACGCCTCCGCTATTCGATGCGCGGAGGCTGTAGTCAGGCAGATCAAAGACGGCGTATTCTGGCCGCCTGGTAACTTCGATACAGGTTATAATGATGCGCTTTCCTCAATGCTGCCCGCAGACCCGGAACAATGCATCTGCCAGCCCGCCCCCCCGTGGAGGGTGGAAGCATGACGCACTTCCAGAACCGCGCCATTTCCGCCTCGGCCGGCACAGGCAAGACCTTCCGGCTGGCCCACCGCTATCTTGGCCTGATGGCCGCCGGCGTGCCACCCGACCGCATTTGTGCGCTCACTTTTTCCCGGAAGGCTGCGGGCGAGATTTTCGATAAAATCGTCGAGCACCTTTGCGAGGCGGCGACCGATGCCGGCAAGCGCGTCAGGACCGCCGCAACAATCGCAAAAGAGGGACTTGGCGCGCCGCCGGATCAGCCGGCGGCATACATCCACCTGCTGCGCAAGTTACTGGATCACGAGCACCGCCTGCGAATCGGCACGCTGGACAGCTTTATTCTTGGCGTTGTGCGCGCCTTCCCGATGGAGCTTGGAATTTCGCCCGAGACTCAGCCGATGAACGGAGACGGCGGAGAAGCTCTGGCCGTACGCCAGGCCATCCTGACCCGCATCTTCGACCCCACGCGACATCCGGACATGGAAGGCGACCGTGAAGGCGGCAAGTTCTTGAGCGACTTCCGTCTGGCCTGTTCCGGTCAGGAAACAAAAACGCTGGTCGCCGTCCTCGATAATTTTATTTTTAAACACTACGGATTTTTTCGCCATCACAACAAAGCCGCATGGCACTGGGGTGATCCGTCCTGCATCTGGCCATCCGCCGAACGGTGGTGGGAGCTTCCCGAGTGCAATTCCACCGCAACACACAACAATTTGCCGGACGGGTTATCCGTCGTTTTCGGGCCCGGATCAAGGCCTGAAGCCCTTGGCAAAGCCTGTGCAGTAATCGCGGCGGCAGCCATGTCGCACGCCGCCGACAAAACATGGCCCAAACTCAGCGAGGCTGTTTTATCGAAATTGCTGGCGCTTGCCGTGCAGAACGAACCACCGGTTATCAAGTACTACGACAAGGGCTACCCGATCCCGTCCGCACTCTGGACGCCTTTGCGCAACGCACTCGGCAACCTGCTCAGAGTGGAGGTGACGCGTGCGCTGACGCGAACCATGGGCTTGCGCGCCGTACTGAACCGCTATGACCAGCTCTACGAAGAATCGTTGAGCACCGGCGGCTGTTTCACGTTTGAGGATATTTCGCTGCTGCTGGGAGCAGGCGGCCTCAGCCCCAGCCGCACGCCGGATGCGCCCGATCGTCTCTACATTGACTACCGCCTCGATGGCAAGCTGGACCACTGGTTGCTGGACGAGTTTCAGGACACCAGCAATACCCAGTGGGCCGCGCTGGAGAACCTGATTGACGAAGTCATTCAGGATGACAGCCGCTCCTTCTTCTACGTGGGTGACGTCAAGCAGTCCGTCTACGGCTGGCGCGGTGGCAACCACCGGCTTTTCGGCGAGGTGCTGAAGAAATACGCTAATCCGGGCCCGCGCGCGATTGTGTCCGAGGCGATTGCCGAGTGTCACCGGTCGCTGCCTGCGGTTATCGGGGCCGTCAATGGAGTCTTCGACGGGCTTGCCGGATGGGTGCCTGCAGCGGGCGCAGAGAAAGGGCTGCGTCGGGGTGCGCTCGAGGCTTTCTCTGGAATATGGAAGAAGCACACGAGCGCCCGGCTGGACGAAGGTGAAGGTTTTGCCGCCCTGCTCGAGTATGCGCCGAAAAAGAATTCCGGGGACCAGCCAGCATCTGGCAATCAGGACGGCGATGACTTCACCGATGACCCCGCCGAGTTTGAGGCTGTTGCGAAAGTGCTGGAGCAGGTGCAGCCCACCTTGCGGTGTCATACGGCGGCGGTGCTGGTGCGCAGCAATCAGGCAGGACGCGTCTGCGTGGATGTACTGCGTCGCCAATTACCAGCCGTGCCGGTTGTACATGAGGGCCAGGGCGGCATCGTGGACAACCCCGTGGTCGCGCTGCTGCTGGCGCTGGTGCGTTACTCCGCGCATCCCGGCGACACCGTGGCCCTGCGTCACCTTCAGATGAGTCCGCTGATCAAACAACCTGAGCTGCAGGATTTCGATGCCCTGCCGGGTGTTTTTCTGACTGCCATGCAAGAATACGGGTTCGCCGGCGCACTGCGCGAATGGGGCGCCCGGCTGGGCATACTCGACGCCTTCGGCCGCCAGCGCCTGCGCGAACTGCTGGCTGCGGCTGAGCAGTTCGACGCCACTGGAGTGCGCGACACGGACGCCTTCGCGGACCACATCCGGGCTTATCAGGTCAAAGCCAGCGCTGCCGCCGGTACAGTTCGCGTGATGACCATCCATCAGGCCAAGGGGTTGGGCTTTGATCTGGTGATTGTGCCTTTTGACGCCAGCGACAAAAGCTTCGATAAACCCGGCGACCGGGAACTTCTGGCCGGCGACAACTGGGTGCTCAATCCGCCTTGCTATCAGGTGTTGAACGCCGCCGCCGGGCAGCCATTACAGGCCCTTGACGCCGCCCGCGCGGACGCCAACTTCGCTCAGCTTTGCCTCCTCTATGTGTCTCTAACGCGCGCCCAGCGGGCGCTCTACATGCTCATTCCCGCAAAGTCAGAAAAAAACCAGACGGTGCGCGCGGCGGACCTGTTGCGTGAAAGACTGGCGCCAGCTGGTGTTGCAAGCTCACCGGGCAGCGGCGGCCTCACTCAAATCTTTGCCGCCGGCGACTGCGCGTGGTTCAAGCAGCCGGGCAAGCACATCAAGCCTGTAGTGCTGGCCACCCCTGCGCCGCTGTGTATGACGCACGCCGTGAC
>JBAXJV010000108.1:0-8253 GCA_037137675.1 bacterium
CGTCGAGAGCGAGCAGCATCGCGCCCAGGCAATAGCGGCGCATCGGCCCGACCCGATGTCGATGCGGTGATCAGGTCGTCGATCGCCACGCCAGCCAGCGCCGCCAGTTGCCGGCGCCCGAGTTCAAGTAACGCTGCCGTAGATGGCTGCACGACCCGGAAATATGCGGAGGGGGTGATATTGTGGTAGAGAATTACTTTGCGCGCCGCAAGCTGCCCAAATACAGCGTTGCAAGGCGACCCGATCGAAAGGTGCAGCAAGGCGATCGAGTCCGTCCTGCAGGCAGCTTGCGCCTCGCCAAGGTCGCGTACCGAGCTGCGCAGTTCCGGCAACACCCGCCGCCGTTCGCAAAAAATCTCCCCGCCACAGCCCCAGGACTCAAAAACCCGCTGCAGCGCCAGCGCCTCCTGGCTGATCGCGTCGCCCCGGGCAAACCCGGCCACAATCTGGTTAATCACGGGCATATTAATCCCAACGTCTGGTGTATCCACGGGCGTCCGGTTAGAATTGCCCCCCAGCCCGCCATGCACGATACAATAGTCACCCTTCGCACATTGTTCCAGAGAATCTTGCCTTACTCAGACTGTAATCGAGATCTTATAGGGATTTGCGCTTGCGCCCGATCATAGAATATCCATATTCTGCACCGAACACCGAACGCCTTTCCGGGTAGCAACCAGCCATGAACCGTGCCGTCGTACTTCTCTCCGGTGGCCTCGACTCGACCACGCTGCTGCATTACGTGCGGCAGCGGGTGGGAGCCGGGGTTTACGCCCTGACCTTTTGCTACGGGCAGCTGCATGTGCGCGAAATCTCTGACGCCCGCTGGCAAGCGGCGCGAGCCGTGGTTTTGGAACACCGCGTTGTGGAGCTGGAGGTACTTTCGTCGCTGATCCCCGGCGCCTCGGCGTTGACGGATCCTCAAATCGCCATGCCGGCGATGGCCGACCTTGACGCCGCATCCAGCCGCCAGCCGTCCACCTACGTCCCGCATCGCAACCTGATCCTGCTCTCGCTCGCGGCCGCCTTCGCCGAAGCGCGCGGGGTCGCCAACATCTACTACGGCGCCCAGCAGCAGGACGCTTACGGCTACTGGGATTGCACCCCCGAATTTCAGACACGGCTCAATGCGATGCTGGCGCTTAACCGCGGCACGGCCGTGACCATACACGCGCCCTTCGCCACCCTTCGCAAGGCCGAACTGGTGCGGATGGGCTTGGAACTGGGCGTGGACTATGGGCACACCTGGACCTGCTACCGCGGCGGCACACGCCCCTGCGGCATCTGCCCGTCCTGCGCAGAACGTGCCACAGCCTTTCGCGAAGCCGGCGTCCCCGATCCGCTGCTGGGGTGAAAAAGAAAAGACTTCCGGATTATCGTTTGCGAAGCATATCTGAGCAAGCATGGTTTCTTTGTCCCCGTGGGCACCGGACCGGGGCTGGAGCGAACTGTGGTCGCCAACTTCATTCCGTAGTGGACAACCGTCGCGCGCTTTGCTTTCTTCTTGATGCGCGAGGCCTGTGCCCGGCACGATACCAACCGGGCAGCGTCACGCAGGAGGTAGTGTTATGGATGCGATATTCAAGACCCGAGTCATGCCGGTGGTGGTGATTGATGACGTAGAACTCGCCGAACCACTGGCCGAAACGCTGCTGAGCTCCGGCCAGGCGGCGGTGGAAATCACCTTCCGCACGCCCGCTGCGGCGGACTGCGTGCAACGGATTACCAAACGCTTCCCGCAGATGATCGTCGGCGCCGGCACGCTGTTGACCGTCGAGCAGGTCGAACGCGCGGTCGCGGCTGGCGCGCAGTTCACCGTCGCGCCGGGACTTAATCCGCGCGTAGTGGAGCGTGCCCTGGCCTTGCATGTGCCGATGTTCCCCGGCGTGATGACTCCCAGCGAGGTCGAACAAGGGGTGCAACTTGGCTGCAAGATACTCAAATTCTTTCCGGCCGAGGCGGCGGGAGGCCTCAAAATGTTGAAATCGCTGGCCGGCCCTTACGCGCATACCGGCGTCCGGTTCATTCCGCTGGGCGGCGTCAACGCCGCAAACATGGCCACCTATCTGGCGCTGCCTGTGGTAGCGGCAGTGGGCGGCTCGTGGATGGTCGAACGGGAGCTGATCGCCGCGCGCGACTGGAGCCGGATTGGCACGCTGACCCGCGAAGCGCTGGCGCTGGCCAAGCCGGCTTGAGCAGCCATGGCAGTGAATTACTGCCACGGGCCTGCCGGCGGTTGCGTTTAACGGCATCGAGTGGTAACAATACGGATCAACGCACAGTGCGCACGCGGCGCAAGGAGTTGCCTCATGGATGAACTGCTGAAATTGTTGAAGGCGAACGCATTGGAGACGACCGCCAATCTGGCCCGTATGCTCAATTTGAGCGAGCCCGATGTCAAGGCGCGCATCACCGAATATGAACGCACCGGCATCATTCGCGGCTATCAGGCAATCGTCAACACCGACGATCTGGACCTGCCAATTGTGGAGGCCGTGATTGAAATCAAGGTCACGCCGGAACGGGATGGCGGCTTCAACCGCATTGCCGAACGCATCAGTAAGTTCCCCGAGGTGGATGCGCTGCATTTGATGTCTGGAACCTACGACCTGCTTGCCGTGGTGAACGGGCGCAACCTTAAACAAGTGGCGCTCTTCGTCAGCGCCAAGCTGGCGACGATTGAAGGCGTGCTATCAACCTCCACCCATTTCATGCTCAAAACGTACAAGGAACATGGCGTGCTGATGCAAGCCGAGGCCCAGAATGAACGCATCCAAGTCTCCCCGTAGTTTTGTCGCGCCCTACCTGCGGGAGCTCCCGCGTTCCGGAATCCGCGACTTTTTCGACCTTGTCAGCTCCCGCAAAGGCGTGATTTCGCTGAGCATCGGCGAGCCCGATTTTGTGACTCCCTGGCACATTCGCGAAACCGCCATTTTTGCTCTCGACCATGGCGCCACGACCTACACGGCCAACCGCGGGACGATCGAACTGCGCCGCGCGATCGCCACCTACATTCAGCGTGTATTCGGCGTTGCCTACAATCCCGAAAACGAAATTCTGGTGACGGTGGGCGTCAGTGAGGCTCTCGACATCGCCGTGCGCGCCGTGGTCGAGCCCGGCGACGAGGTGCTTTACCACGAGCCCTGCTATGTCTCCTACGCTCCCGAGGTTCTGATGGCCCACGGCGTGCCGGTGGCCGTACCCACCCGCCGCGAAGATGGCTTCCGCCTGACCCGCGAGATGCTGGAAGACAAAGTCACGCCGCGCACCAGGGCGCTGTTGTTAAACTTCCCGACCAATCCTACCGGGGCCACGATGACGCGCGAAGAGCTGGCGCCGATCGCTGAGTTTGTCCGCGAGCACGATCTCGTGGCTATCACCGATGAGGTATATTCCGAGCTCACCTACGAGGGCGCCCAGACCAGCCTGGCGTCCTTCCCGGGCATGCAAGAACGCACAATTTTCCTGCACGGTTTCTCAAAGGGCTGGGCCATGACCGGTTTCCGCATCGGATACGCCTGCGCCCCGCCGGAACTGAGTGAAGCCATGATGAAAATTCACCAGTACATCATGATGTGCGCGCCCATTCTGAGCCAGAAGGCCGCCCTGGAGGCACTGCGCAGCAGCGCCGACACCAATGAAATGCGCGCATCCTACCTGCAGCGCCGCAACCTGATGTGTGGGGCCTTAAACGATATGGGCTTGCCCTGCCACCTGCCCAACGGGGCCTTTTACCTTTTCCCTTACATCGGCGGACACGGCCTGACGTCGAAGGAATTCGCCATGCGACTGCTGGACGAGGAGAATGTGGCCTGCGTTCCAGGCACGGCCTTCGGTGCATCCGGCGAGGGCTACCTGCGCTGCTGCTACGCCACCGATCTCAAAGCCATCAAAGAAGCTATGACCCGCATCGCGCGTTTCGTAAAGAAGCTATGACATGCTTGCGCGATGCCTGATTATTGACGGCAACAATCTGCTGCATCACAGGCAGGCCTGGGTGCAGGCCTGCAGCCGTGATTTTGAGACCGCCAGACGCTGTCTGGTACAGGAACTGGAAAGCTGCGCAGGCGTTCTGGCGGACCGGATTGTGGTCGTATTCGATGGCGTCAGCGGTGCGCAAAAATTTCCCCGCCCCAACGGTTCGCCGGTTGAGGTGTTTTTCTCTCCGTCCCATCTCACTGCGGATTCATTAATCGAGCGCTTCGCTTTCAAGACCGGAAAGGGGCAGAACGTGCTGGTGATTACATCCGACCGCATGGAACGCGACACGGTGGAAGCAGCCGGCGTCGCGACCAGCTCGTGTCTCACCTTCATCGAACTTCTTGATCGCGAACTGGCTGGACTGCGCCGCACGCTGCGCGCCACCAGCGTGCGTGCACAGTCACAAAGCGGCGCCAAACTGGGGGATTTTTTCCGGCACTAGCGGGCGGCTTCCAGGGCTCATGTTTCCGGCAGAAAGACGGCCTTGAACACTTCGCTCTTGGCGGTGGCCAGTCGCTCCATGACAGCGCGGTGAGCGGTGAGCGGGGCCTTGATGTCCACCAGCGTTTCTGTTGAGATTTTACCGCTTGCGAGCAGGTTCAGGCAGGCCTGATAGGCGTTTAATGACCGGCAGGCCCCCAGAAGATTTAATTCCCGCATGTGAATCAAGCCCATTTCGAGCGCGTCCGGTTTCCAGATGTAGCTGAAAATGACCATGCTGCCGCGCGGTCGCAGCGCACGGATTCCCACGTTCGGGGATGCGCCCGCACCGGTAGCTTCGATGACCAGGTCCACGCCCGGAACACCGATCGCCCTTTTCAGCAGTTCGGAAAGGTCCTGCCGGTGCGTATTGCAAATCAGGGCCCCGGTCTTTTCCGCAATCCGCTCCAACCGCCGGTCGTAGTGTCCCGCGACGATAATCTGCCCGGCGCCTCTGGCGCGGGCCATCTGGGCATGCAGAAAGCCGAAGGGGCCATCGCCCAGAATCAAAACGCGGTCGCCCGGTTTCAGCGCGGCACGCTCGTAGCTCTCGTAACATACCGCCGCAGGTTCGACCAGCGCTGCGGCTTCGAAACTGAGATTGTCCGGCAGGCGGTAGGCGTTTGCGGCGTCAATGGCCACACGCTCGGCCCAGCCCCCCGGTGTAGCCAGATCGCCTAAATGGCGGTAGTTGATGCAGAGATGCCCTACGCCGTGAGTGCAACACCAGCAATCACCGCAACGCTGAACGGGGTCGAGCACCACGCGATCGCCCGCCTTCAGCCCGGTTACGCCGGCCCCGATTTCCGCAACCACCCCGGAGACTTCATGTCCTGGAATGAGCGGCGGGCGGGCACCGAAATCACTTAGGTGCGAATCTGATCCGCAGACTGCAGCGGCCTTGACCTGCACGATGATACGGCCGGGTGCCGCAACCGGTTGCGGAATTTCCTGCACCTCAAAGTTCTTTGCGCCCGTCCATGCCAAGGCTTTCATTTTCAACTCCTTAACCACGGTTCAAAAAGTTCAATGTCGTCAACAACGCGACACGACAGGGATCAAGCAGGCGCGAGAGCCGCACAAACTCGTGGTCGGCATGCGCAGTCACGCCGTCAAATCCGCAGAGCACCGTGGGCACTTCTCCGAGCGGCACCAAATGCGCGGCATCGCACACGGCCATAATACCGGTCCATCCGGTGTTTTCCCCGGTCACGGACTTGCGCGCGTCCCGGTAGGCTTGCACCACGCCTGCATCTCTGGCGATCACGTAGGCTTCGCCCACAAAGCGCCAAGCCACGTTCAGCGCCACATGCGGAGAGCGCGGAATCGTAGCTGCGAGTAATTTCATTTCACGGCAGACCGCTCTGAAATCCGTACCCGGATGCCACCGCCAGGTACCCTCGAGCGTGGCCAGGTGAGGAGTGCGGTTATAAAAGTCGCCGATGTGGGCCTGCCCGATAAACAGCGAGTCGGGTTTGAGCAGAGGATGGGCCGGCGGGCTCCCGGCAAGCGCATCTGCCCGTGCCCGCAGAATCTGAAGGGTTCGCATGAACGCGACCGATAAATCATCGGCGTGCGCGGGCCGGTTCAATTCGTGACAGACGCTCCCTTTCCAGCGTAGCGAAATGGTCCAGATACTTTGGCCGGCGGCCGCCACCACGACTTTGTTTTGCGGCCCGGGATTTTCCGCCACCAGGGCAGCATCGCCGACAATGCCGCGCTGGATTAATCCGCGCAGGGTAGAGGAATTTCCCAGCGGCGCCTCATGCATGCCATACACCGTGACCAGAACTTCGCCGGGGAAATCGCAGCCGCCCTGTTTGAGAACCCTGATGATTTCCAGAATCCCGGCCAGTCCGGCCTTCATATCAGCCGCGCCCCGCCCGCCGATCGTTGCCGCCGTGCGTGTCGGGGAGGCATGTGGTACGGCAATGTGGTCGGCATGTCCGGCCAACTGGAAAACCGGACCAGGCCGGTTACCTTTCAGCCGTCCAACAACCGATGCCGGTGCGGAATTCAGGGAAACGCAGGCCCCGGCGGCGGAGAGCATGGCGGCATAGGCTTTTAAGACGGCTTGCTCCTGACCCGTGGGACTGGGAATATTGACCAGCCGCCAGAGGTCGTCGGCCATGCGCCGCCCGTCAATTCGCTTTATGATATCAGTTTGCATAATCTAATCTTCCGGAATTAGCACCATCTTAACGGCCGCCAGAGATTCGGCGCGCTCATAGGCTTCGCGCCATCTGGAAAGCGGCAGAACTCCCGAGATCAAAGGCCGCGCTTGCAGGCGCCCGGCGCCAAGCAGCGTGAGCACTGCCCGCCAGTTATGCCAGTTATGTCCAAACGTTCCTTTAAGCGTGGCGGACTTCCGGAGCAGTTCGTCCAGACTTTCACCAAACGGTCCGGGGCCCCAACCGATCTTGACGATGGTGCCGAGCCGCCGCACACACCCTAGCGCAGTTTTCAGGGCCGCCGCGTTACCAGCGGCGTCCACGACAAGCGTGGCGCCTTCACCACCTGTGATTTCAGAAACCTGCGCGGCAGGATCGTCGCCCCCCGCAACCACCAGATGGTCCGCCCAGCCGGCCCTGAACGCCACATCCATGCGGACCTGATCGCGACCGGTGCCGATCAGCAGGATTTTACCGGCCCCCTGCGCGCGCAAAATCTGCAGACAGACGAGGCCTATCGGCCCCGGCCCAATCACAACGGCGGTGTCGCCAGCGCGGAAATTCGACCCGTCCACAAGGGCGTGATGAGCCACGCAGAACGGCTCGGTCAAGGCCGCTTCTTCAAAAGACAGGTCATCCGGGATGCGGTGCAAAATCTCCTGCCGCACCACGACATATCGCGTAAAGGCGCCGTCAACACCGTAGCCGAACCCCTTGCGCTCCGGACAAACCTGATATTCGCCGCTGCGACACCAGCGGCAGTGGCCGCAAATCCGGGCCGAGGTCTCACTGGCGACACGCTCGTTCTTCTTCCAGCCTGTAACCCCGGCGCCTACTTCCGCGATCACGCCGCAGAACTCATGCCCCTGGATAACCGGCACCGTTACCGGGTTGGCCATGCGGTGCCGCCACATCTCAATATCCCAGCCACACACACCGGCCGCCCTGACTTCCATCAAGACGGTGCCGGGCTGGACTTGAGGCACGGGCACCTTGCGCAATTCAACCTGGTCTGGTTGCTGCCCATACTTGACGACCGCATTCACTTGCGCACCTCATTCAGCGCCTCAACCAGACTCTTTTCGATGAGCGCGGCGATCTCGTCCAGATCCGCCCGTTTCGCTATCAAGGCCGGAGCCACCGCGAACCAGTCGGGATTAACGCGCAGGATCAACCTGTTGCGTAAAGCCGCCCTCTTCAAGGCGTCACCCAGTTTCCGTCCAGCCGGAAAAGGCTGCATGGTTTTGACGTCCTGTACAAGCTCCACACCCAACAGGAGGCCTTTACCGCGAATTTCACGGACCACGCCATACTGCTTGAGCCCCTCCAGTTTTCCGGCCAGATAAGCCCCCAGCTCGCGCGCCCGTCGGCAAAGATCTTTTTCAATGATCTCTTCGAGCACTGCGATGCCAACCGCACAGGCCAGCGGATTGCCGGCAAAAGTATGGCCATGGGCAAACTGCACGTCATCTTCCTGCCGGCCCAGAAAAACCTCGCCCATATCTTCGCGGGCCATCATGGCGCCCAACGGCATGACGCCGCTGGAAAGGCCCTTGCCAGCGCAGATAATATCGGGGATCACCCCGAAAGTCTGAGCGGCAAACATATTGCCGGTCCGGGC
>JBAXJV010000109.1:0-8241 GCA_037137675.1 bacterium
GACACACGCCATGCTTGATCTGCGTGCCGGTGACAGACTCAGCCTGCTGGGTCCGCTCGGGCATGGGTTCCCTTTGCCACCACCGGACGCACCATTGTCAGCCATGCCGGTGCTCGTTGCGGGCGGTTACGGTGTTGCGCCACTTTACCTGCTCGCCCGCCGCTATCCGCGACGCGGCCTGCTGTTCGTCGGCGGCGCCACCGGACGGGACATTCTCATGACTTCGGCCTTCGCTGCGCTCGGTTGGGATGTGCGTGTTGCTACCGAAGACGGATCGCTTGGCGAACCCGGACGTGTGACAACGCCGCTGGATGCCTGGCTGGCAGCCTGCGAGGTGAATGGCGGGCGCGAGTTTTTTGCCTGCGGCCCGACGGGTCTGCTGCGTGCGGTTGCCAAGCGAGCTGCCGCCGGAGGAGATCGTGCCTGGGTGTCGCTTGACCGTCACATGGGCTGCGGCGTCGGGGCCTGTCTGGCATGCGTCCAGCGCCTCCATTCTGACTGTACTTGCACGCACGAAGACAGGCGCGACGGAGAAAAAGTCTGGGGCCGGGTCTGCAAGGAAGGGCCCGTCTTTGATGCCGCCAATATTGTCTGGGAGGAAACCACCCCGTGACCAGACCATCCGCCGTCCTGCCGCCGGACCTCTCAGTGACGATTGCCGGCTTGCGTCTGCGCAATCCAGTAATGGTCGCCTCCGGAACTTTCGGTTACGGCGTGGAGTACGCCGATGTCATGCCGCTCGCAGGGCTGGGGGCTGTTGTCGTCAAAGGCATCAGTCTCGAACCCTGTGACGGCAACGACACCCCGCGCCTGGTTGAAGTGCCCGGCGGGCTGGTCAACGCCATCGGGCTCCAAAACCCCGGCGTGGAGGGCTTTATCAACCGATACCTGCCCTTTCTGCGCCGCCACGACGTGCCCGTTGTTGTGAACATTTGGGGGCGCCGGGTTGAAGAGTATGCCGAGGTGGCCGCCCGTTTGGACGGTGTCCCCGGCGTCCACGCTTTGGAAATCAATATTTCCTGCCCCAACATCAAGGACGGTGGTCACGTCTTCGGAACGCGGCTTGATGCGGCTACGGCAGTTGTCGCTGGCGTGCGCGCCAATACCAGGCTGCCAATTATGCCCAAACTGGCTCCGAACGTCACCGACATCGCGGCTTTCGCCCTCGCAGTCGAGGCGGCCGGGGCCGATGCGATTACGCTGATCAACTCGTATCCGGCGATGGTGATTGACGTGGAGACCCGTCGCCCGGTATTGGCCAATCGCACCGGCGGCCTCTCGGGTCCTGCAATTCATCCCATCGCCGTAAAGCTTGTCTACGAAGCCGCGCGTGCGGTTAAAATTCCGGTGATTGGCATCGGTGGCATCACCGGTCCGCGTGAAGCTCTGGAGTTCCTGATTGCCGGCGCCTCGGCTGTTCAGATTGGCACGGCGAACTTCGGCGGCCCTGCCATTGCCGGACGCGTCGCCGATGGAATTGCGGACTATCTGCGCCGGCATGACATGGCCTCCGTACACGACCTGATCGGGTCCCTCAAAACGCCATGACTGTTGCCAGACGATTCACGTTTTGGCTCAGCCTTGGGCTGATCACTTCCGCTTTCGTGGTCTGGACCATGAGCGTCCCGTATCAGCCGCGCCGGCTTTTTGAGGCGATCCCGGCCAGCGCTACATTGGTTGCCGACATAAATACTCCAGCCGCCAGCCTCATGCTGCTGGCGGACGACCCGTTTGTCCGCCATTTGGCGCTGCCTGTTGGCGTACCAGCGGCATGGTTTGACACGCTGGCGCAAGATGCCGGCGTCCGGCGGCGCCTGAATCAGCTGGCCGCCCGTCGCGCCGTGCTCGCTTATGTGCCGAATCTCGATGGAGCGAAAGGTTCCGACGCATGGGTTTTCGCCTCGTGGATTGGCGGACACAGTCAGCGCCTGCGCTGGCAGGCCGGGCTTGGAAAGCTGCCGGGCTTTAACACCGTCCGCTTTCCAGATGGCGGCACGGTCTGGGTCGCCAGCCACGGCAGCGGGGGCAGCGGCTTACGGCGACTATCGCTGGCCATTTCTGAGGGCGTATTGCTTGGCTGCTGGTCGTCCAACATGACCGGTGCCCGCATTCTTCTAGAGACGCTCGATGGCCGTCCCGGTCATCCTTCTGTCGCGACCTCCGGCCGCTGGAGCGCCGCCAGCGCCGCGTGGCCGGCCGGGTCTCTGGTCCGGGGATGGCTTGATCTGGAGTGTGACGGTGCGCCGCCCATTGCCTGGGCTTTAACACAGGCCGGTGCTACGCAAATATCCGGCGAATTTGCGCGCGTGCTGCCACAGCCGCCGGGAATGTGTGATTCCACGGCACAGCGCGCGTCCGCCGATGCGCTGGCGCCTCTGCTTGGCAACACACTGGACGCTGTGGCCCTGCTGCCGGCTGCGTTGCTGCGCCAGCTCTTGCCGGACGATGTGTCCGCAGTCATCGAGTCTTTGGGTTTCCCGCTGGGACGGTCGAACATTCTCGCGCTGGCCGTGCTGGACAATGCACACAGCGGCCGTTTACGTGGTGCGCTGGGGTCCGCTCTGCCGTCCGGCATCAAGGGTTTGAAAACCCTTACGGCGCTCGCTGGCGATTGGGTGGGGGCCGACGACACGCTTGATCACGCCAGGCTGCAAACCGCGCTTTCCCCATGGAATAAGCGCTGGCAGGCGGGCTTGCACATCCACCCGGTCAATTCCTCAGTACCTTCAGAAGGTGTGAGGGTGGAGGATGCCTTGCCGGGCTTTTACCATGCCTTTGAACCGGACGAACAGGTGGCCTTGGTGGCTACTAACGGGTGGCGTATTGCCGCCACCCACGCTGGCGCTCTGCGCGCCTGTTTTGGCGCGGCCCCGGCCAAGTTCGTGCCGCGCTGGTACACCTCCTGTGCCAGCCATCCCGACGCCGTCGGCTGGTTCTGGCTGAATCCCGCCGGCCTCGGAGAAAACGCGCGCGATTTACTGGCGATTATTAATATGGTCAGCGACGGCGGTGATGCCGCCGCCGTCGCAACCCGCCAGCATATTACCCGCGTCTCAAATTCCCTGAGTGTGCTCGACGACCTGCCAAGCGCCGAGGGCTGGCTCAACCTTAACGGTAACGTGGCACGACTGCGCTGGACTGTCGAACGGCAGGCAAAACACCAGGCAAAACACTAGGCTTGATTCAGTCGTTGCTGAATGGTAACTTCACCTTTTTACCACCTCTGGTGGCTGCAAGCCGCTGGAGAAGGAGCCGACACTGATGGGATGGTTTTCGCACAAAAAGAAGCAGGCGCCGACTCTTGAAGTTGCCAAAGAAGAGGTCTGGGTGGTTTGCCCCAGTTGCAAGGCGCATGTTTATCGCGAGGAATGGGAAAAGAATCTCAAAACCTGCGATCGCTGCAGCTTCCACGAAAGGCTGACCAGCGCCGAACGCGTGGCGATGCTGCTGGATCCCAAATCCTACACGGAGTTGAATCCCCGGCTCACCTTCTCAGACCCGCTGAAATTTGTGGACGCCAAGGGGTCCTACGCCGAAAAGGCTGCCGAAACGAGCACCAAAACAGGGCTCAAGGAATCGATTATCACAGGAATCGGGCGTTTGCGCGGACGGAAGATTGTCCTGGCTGTCATGGATTTCCGCTTCATGGGCGGAAGCCTGGCGGGTGGTACGGGCGAAAAAATCCGCCTCGCTGCGGAAGCCGCCATCCGTCACCGTTATCCGTTTGTGATTGTTGCGGCGTCCGGCGGCGCCCGCATGCATGAGGGTATCATCTCGCTGATGCAAATGCCCAAGACCTGTGCGGCGATAGCACGGCTGCGCGAGGCCCGCCTGCCTTATATTTCGATCATGACCGATCCGACCACCGGTGGCGTTTCAGCCAGTTTCGCCATGGTAGGCGATATTCATATTGCCGAGCCGAGGGCCTTGATCGGTTTCGCTGGCCGGCGGGTGATCGAAGAAACCATCAAACAGAAGCTGCCTGAGGATTTTCAAACGGCCGAATACCTGCTGGCACACGGGTTTGTAGATATGATCGTGCCGCGCCCCGGTTTGCGTGACACGCTCCACCAAATCCTGGCCTACCGCCGGACGTAGTAGTCTGGACCAAACCTCGGAGAGCATGGCATGAATTTGGACTTCGAAACACCTGTCACAGAAATTGAGACGCAGCTGCTTGAACTTAAGGCCGTTGCTGACCCGGATGCCGCCACCAGGGCCACGATTGCCGAGTTGGAAAAGCAGCGGGAAGCGAAACTCAAGGCGCTTTACGCGTCCTTGACGCCGTGGCAGACGGTGCAGGTTGCCCGCCATCCGGAGCGGCCCATGCTGCGGGATTTCATTGCCGGCTTGACGGTTGAGTTCGTTGAGCTCCATGGCGACCGCCTGTTCGGCGACGACCAGGGCATCATCGGCGGGCTGGCGACGCTTAAGAATCAGCAGCGCGTCATGATCCTCGGCCACCAGAAGGGCAAAAATATTGAAGAAAACCTGCGCTGCAACTTTGGTATGGCGCGTCCGGAGGGCTATCGCAAGGCCCTGCGATTGATGAAGCTGGCCGAGAAGTACGGTCTTCCCGTGCTTAGTTTCATTGATACCCCCGGCGCCTTTCCCGGTGCTGACGCGGAGGAGCGCGGTCAGGCTGAAGCGATTGCGCGCAACATGATGGAAATGGCCGTTCTGAAAACCCCGGTTGTGGTCTTAATCACCGGCGAAGGCGGCAGCGGTGGCGCCATCGGTATCGGCGTCGGTGATGTGATCCTGATGTTGCAGTACGCGGTTTACTCAGTAATTTCCCCGGAGGGATGCGCCTCGATCCTGTGGCGCGACGGTTCCAAGGCCCCCGAGGCCGCCAATGCGCTCAAGATCACGGCGCCTTCCCTTAAACAGCTTAAAATAATTGACGGAATTATTCCCGAACCGCTCGGCGGAGCCCATCGTGACTACCCGGCCATTATGCAGACTGTCGGTAATCTGCTGGGTAAAACACTCAAGAGCCTGGTTGGCGTTTCGGCGGGCAAGCTTGTCTCCCGGCGTTACAACAAGTTCGCGGCCATGGGCCGTGCCAGCTAGCCCTGTTTTGTTTGCAGGAGATAATAAAATGACCACAAAAAAGCCGCCAAAGTCTTTGATTAAACTTTCGAACGACCGCGGGCCGCAGATCCCGCTGCGCATCACGGACACGACGCTGCGCGATGCCCATCAGTCGCTTTGGGCTACGCGCATGCGCACTGCGGACATTCTCGGGATCATTGATACAATAGATGCCGTCGGGTACTATTCTCTGGAAGTCTGGGGCGGCGCCACTTTCGACGTCTGCCTGAGGTTTTTGCGTGAGGATCCGTGGGAACGCCTCGATCTGATCAAGGCGCGCTGCAAAAAAACGCCACTTCAGATGCTCTTGCGTGGACAGAACCTGCTGGGTTACAAAAACTATCCTGACGACGTGCTCAACCGGTTTGTTGCGCTGGCGGTCAAGCACGGCGTGGATATCTTCCGCATTTTCGACGCGCTGAATGACACGCGCAATCTCGAACAAGCCATCAAGGCTGTCAAAAAATACGGCGCTCACGCCCAGGGCACGATCTGCTACACGATTAGCCCGGTGCATACCGTGGCGAAGTTCGTCAAAATTGTTAAAGAACAGATCGAGATGGGCATTGATTCGCTATGTATTAAGGATATGGCCGGCATTCTCACGCCCATCGCCGCCGAACAACTGGTCTCAGCCATCATTCGCGAAACCAGCATTCCGGTTCAGGTTCACACCCACACCACCAGCGGCATGGCTACGGCGTCCTGTGTGGAGGCCGTGCGCGCCGGTGCCGGGGCGATTGACTGCGCCGTTTCTCCAATGGCCGGCTTCTCGTCACAGCCGCCGGTTGAAACAATGCTGGCGATTTTCGAGGACATGCCCTACCACGCTAACCTCGACAAAGATGCCATCAAAAAAGTTTGCGAATACTTTGTCGAATTAGCCCCGCGGCGGCAACTCGCCTCCGCACAGACCCAGAACATCATTGATCCGGAAGTAATCCAGCATCATATCCCCGGCGGTATGATCTCGAATCTGCGCTCGCAGCTCGTTCAGCAAAACGCCCTCGATAAAATCAGCGAGGTCTTTGAGGAATTACCGCGCGTGCGCGCCGATCTTGGCTACCCCCCGCTGGTGACGCCCACCAGTCAGATCATCGGGATTCAGGCCGTCATGAATGTGCTCGCCGGCGAGCGCTACAAGCTTGTGCCGCAGGAGATCAAAGATTACGTGCGCGGCCTTTACGGACGTTCGCCGGCGCCGATCAACGCCGTGATTCGCAAGCATATTCTCGGCGACGAGAAGTCCATCACCTGCCGCCCGGCCGATTTGCTGCCGCTCGGCCTTCCTGATGCCACTGCCAATGTAGACCCGAAGCTGATTCAGAAGGAAGAGGACATTCTCTCCTACGTGCTTTTCCCGGAAGTGGCCTTGAGCTATTTCGCCTGGCGCGCTCTGCCCACTGATCAGCGTCCGCCTGTTCCGGCGGATGAGGAGCTCAAGAAGCAGAAACGGATGATTTTAGAGGACCTTCAGCCGCCCATGCCGCCGCAGCCGTTCCTGTCACCGACCGATTATCAGTCACTGCAGGGCCTGATGAACACCGTCCAGCAGCTGAGTATCAGCGAGCTGACGATTCGCCGGCACGACGTCGCCATGACGCTGCGCACGGACCAGCCGATGACGCTTGCTCACAATCTTGCCGTGTTGCCGGCGATTGCACACGGTCGCGCAGCGGTGGCAGCCGGATCCAAAGGCGCCAATGCAACACCCATTGCAGCACCTCTGACAACACCGGCCCCTGCCGCGCCTGAAAGCGATCTCCCGGGCAATGCCGTGCTGGTCAAGTCGCCGCTGGCGGGAACCTTTTACCGCTCGTCAGCACCCGGTAAACCGCCCTTGGTCGAGGTTGGCGACACGGTAAAAGCAGGCGACCCGCTGTGTATTGTCGAGGCGATGAAACTTTTTAATGAGATCAAAGCCACGGTTGCCGGCAAGGTGGTCAAAATTATATGCGAGCATGGCAAGCCGGTTGCCAAAGACTCCCCGATGGTTGCCATCGTTCCGCCGGTCTGAGGGGCAGATGGCCACGCCCTCGCTTGAGATCGGCGCCACAGGTTTGGACGCCGGGCGTTTGGTGCGCGAAATTCAGGACGCTGTTGCGGCCCGTCTGCAGGACGGCGACTTCGCGGACCCGCGTCTGGCGCAGGCCGAGCGCCACAATTTGTCGTTTCTCCAGAACAACGAGCTCTTTCTTGACTACTATCTGCAGTGTTTGCGCGAGGCGATCACGGTGGATATCAACGACTTCGAAGTTCGCGAGCGCCGCAACTATCTGGCGCCCCTGCTGGTGGCCTTCAAGCGCACGATCTGGAAGTCGCTTAAGTTCTACACCTACCGTCTCTGGTCACAGCAGAATCAGGTGAATGGACTGCTGCTTGCGGCCACTGAAGAATTGGACCGTAAGTATCGCGACCGGATGCAGGTGATGGAAGCGCGTCTCGCAAAGTTGGAGGCGGAGCGCCACCGGGAGCCTTGATGGCCCGCGCCGCACGGATTGCCTTTCTTGCGCCGCGCTTCGCCGATGGCGCTACCGTCGGCGGAGCCGAGACTCTGCTCCGGCGTCTCGCTGAGCGCGCCGCCGCCGATGGCCGCGATGTGACTTTTCTTACAACCTGTGCCAGCGACCATTTTTCATGGGCCAATCTCATTCCCTCCGGCCAGCGGCGCGTGGGCAGCCTGAATGTCCACTTTTTTCCTGTAGACGAGGACCGCGACATTGCGGCTTTTCTGCGTGTGCAGAATCTGATCTGCTCCGGAGTGCGGGTCAGCCGCGCGGACGAGGAAGTCTGGTTAAGCAACAGCGTCAATAGCCGCGCACTTTACCGCCATCTCGAAATCGAAGGCGCGGGTTATGACCGGATCGTTGCCGGTCCGTACCTGTTTGGTGTAACCGGACGCGCTGCGCGCATCCATCCGTTACGCACACTGCTTGTGCCGTGCCTGCACGACGAGGCTTTCGCCCGGCTTGATGTCATGCGGGAGCTGTTTCACAGCGTGCGCGGAACGATTTTCAACTCCGAACCCGAACGCGAACTTGCCGGACGTCTCTATGGTGCGCTGCCTGGCCACGTCAGCGTCGTCGGCATGGGCTTGGAACCCCGTGCCGGGAGCGATCCGCGCGCCTTCGCCCGGCGCTATGGACT
>JBAXJV010000110.1:0-8235 GCA_037137675.1 bacterium
GAGTTCATGGGTGGCGCGGGTGGCGTGGTCGCGGGCGGTCCAGAGCCGCAGGCAGCGCCCTGGCCCCGTGCGACCCGCGCGGCCGGCGCGCTGGTCGGCGGAGGCGCGGCTGATCTTCTCAACCGGCAGCGTATTAATTCCACGGTAGGGATCGAAACGCGCCACACGCGCGAGGCCGCTATCTATTACCAGCCGGATTCCGGCGATTGTAATCGAAGTTTCGGCAACGTTGGTGGCTACGACGATCTTGCGCCGGCACGCTGGCCCCACGGCGGAGTCCTGATCGGCGGACGATAATTCACCGTGCAGCGGCAGCACATCAAAATCGCGCGCCGCCGGATTGGACTGTAGCGCCCGCACCGTGCGTCCGATTTCAGCGGCGCCGGGCATGAAAACCAGCACATGGCCATCTGTGATGTCGGGCGCGGCGCGCTCGAAAGCCTGCACGGCGAGATCCCATGGCTGATCGCGCAGCTCGTCCGGGGCGCGGTCGAGATAGGTGATATCCACCGGATGAACGCGGCCTTCGGAAGAGAGCGTGGCGCACGGGGCGAGGTGCTTTTGCAGGGCGCCAGCATTGAGCGTGGCTGACATCACGATGATGCGCAGATCCGGACGCTGGCTGCGCTGAATCTGGATTGCGCGGCCGAGGGTGATGTCGCCATAGACATGACGCTCGTGAAATTCGTCGAAAATCACCGTCCCGATGCCATCGAGGTTCGGGTTGCCCAGCATCTGTCGCAGCAGTATGCCCTCGGTAACAAATAGAATGCGCGTGGCTGAGGAGGAGCGGTCCTCGAAGCGAATCTGGTACCCGACCTCGCCGCCCAGGCGCGCGCCACGTTCCTCTGCGACCCGTGCAGCCAGCAGGCGGGCGGCCAGACGGCGTGGTTGGAGAATGACCACGCGTCCCTGCCCGGTGCAGTTTCGATCAACAAGTATTTGCGGTATCTGGGTGGATTTTCCAGATCCTGTAGGCGCCTGCAGGATCAGCCGCGTGTGGCTGGCAAGCGCCTCCACCAGCGCGCCCTCAAGTGCGCGGACGGGAAGTTCTTTAGTGGATAGATCCATATTTTATGACAAGGAGTCCAATGCCTCCGCAAAATTCGTGACGGTCATGAAATTCACGCCGAAGCCACAAGCACGGCCTTTAGATTCTCGAAATCCACCGCGCGGACAAACTGCCCGTCATCAGTCATCACCTTCTGTCCGCGTAACAACAGGATTCTGGTCTCGATTCGTTCAAGTGGTATCAGTTCCTTGCTCATGGTGCGTAAAGCTCAGCCCTGCATGTTTTTGAGGTTGCAAATTGTGTGAGAGAGATTGTAGCTATTTGCCACTCAAAGAGAAAGCATGACGTCTCCAGCCAAATGTTCGGTGAAGGTTCTGTTATCAGGGCACGGGACAGCCACCTTGTCAGCCTCAACGGCTCTCCGGGACGCTTCGCCCTGCCCATGTCTGGTTTTACGGCAGGGCGAGGCGTCTCGCCGAGCCGTCATTGCAGCTGAAAAGTGACTGGTTGTCAGGAACCAGCATCCTGCGTTGTCGCGTGGGCGCGGGGCGAAGCTCGTGTTCTTAAAATGACGCCGGCGACACTATGCGAGGTTTTGTGGCAAGCGTTGCACACTTGCCGTACGACCCAGCCACAGTGCATACTCACGGACATGCCTATCATTGCCAGTTATTTTGAACCCGACAAGGCCGCCGTGGCGGCTGAGGCCCTCCGCAAAGCGGCGATTGTTTTTGAACAAACGGCGCGCGCTGAGGATGGCCTCGACAGCGTGGAGCTTTCGGTTGCCGACGTGGATCAGGACCGGGCTGCCGCGATTATCGAGGAACTGGAGACACTCTTTGCCAGCGCCGAGGGACGCAAGCCGGCGGCCTGCGCCCGCTGTGGCTCAGCCGAACTGGAGCAGGATCAAACCAAGGGCTCGTTCGGTGAATACGAAATTCTGATATGCCGCAACTGCGAGCACGTCGTTGTCCGCCGTCGGTGAGGCCCTGGACATAGTATAGTTAGAGTGAACCATCCCGGTGAGCCGATGAGGCTGCGATATGACTGTCCCGTGCAGGAAAACGGAACCTTAACCGCATCTTCATGCAGCTCAGCTTGACGGCGGACTGATCGGGCCGCTACTATGGGCCGCTATTAAGGAGGGGTGATTATGACGCATGAGGAAATTCTGAAGCGGCTGCGTGAGGTGATGAAGAACACAACAAGGGAAGCCGTGGACTGGGACAGCGTGACGGAGGCAACGGCGGTTAGTGCGCTGGGCTTTGACTCACTTTCAATTCTTGATTTAATGTACGACATACAACAGGCCTTCGGTATTGAATTTGATGCTGTCGAACTTGTTCACCTCAAGACGGTTGGCGATTTGGTGTCGTTTCTTGAAGCACGCACAGGCACGGCGTAGGACAAGTTGTATTATGTGGAATCAAATGCGTGTATCCGGCCTGATTGTGGCAGCGGGGGTTTTGATTGCCGCTGGCGCAGGTGTTGCCCGTGCCGACTGGGCGCGCTGGCGCGGGCCGGACGGCAACGGACAGGTGGAGGCGACGAACTGGTTTAAGGCCGGGGCGGGGTTGGTTACCGTCTGGAAGGCCGATGTGGGTGCCGGATACTCGGCCCCGGCGGTTGCCGGCGGGCGTCTTTTTGTGGCAGGTAATCGCAACAAGCAGGATATAATCGTTTGCCTTGATGCGCTCAGCGGCGCGGTTGTCTGGACAAATGCTTACGCCTGCGAGGCAGGTTCATATCCCGGTCCGCGCAGTGGCCCGGTTGTTGATGGCAAGCTGGTTTTTTTCGTAAGCCGCGATGCCAGAGCCTTCGCTTTCGACAGCCTAACCGGGAACTTGCGCTGGCAACGCAACCTCAAAGCGGACTACAACTATGCCTTGCCGGGGTGGGGCGTCAGCGGCGCGCCGCTGGTTGTTGGAAATCGGCTGATTCTAAACCTTGGCAAGCACGGGGTGGCTTTGGATAAGTCCACTGGCAAGACACTCTGGGCATCGCCAGCCGGCACCTGCGGCTATGCAACTCCGGTGCTCTTTGCAAAGGGGCAGCCTGCGAAGGTCGCGGTGTTCGGCTACGACGCGCTGCTTTGCGTTAACCTGGATGACGGGCAGCTCGCATGGCAATTTCCCTGGAAAACCGGATGCGATGTCAACGCCGCTGATCCGCTGCTGTTTGATGGACGGGCCTTTATCACTTCAGGTTACGGTCATGGATGCGCATTGCTGGACTGTCGCGGCGCAACTCCGCTGAAGCTTTGGGAAAACAGGCACTTGAAGAGTCATTTCAGCAGCCCTGTTTTATATAAAGGACATCTCTACGGCGTGGACGGAGAGGCCGGTTATGGTGCGCTGACCTGTCTAAATTCAGAAACCGGTGACGTGCTTTGGCAGTCCGAAGAGACAGGGTTCGGATCGTTCATAATGATCAACGAAACGATCGTTTATCTGTCAGAAAAAGGGCTGTTAATTCTGGTGGCTGCTTCCGGGCAGGATTATCAGGAACAATTTCGAGTTAAAGTTCTGGATGGAACCTGCTGGACTGCGCCGGTGTTCAGTGACGGGCGCTTCTATCTGCGTAACGAAAAAGGCGCTCTGGTTTGTGTGGACCTGCGCGGCAAGCCGTAGTGGGATACGATCTAAACATGCCTGCTTGTGACAAACCGCTGGAATTAGATATCACCGAAATCGCCTATGGCGGTGCCGGCCTGGCGCGGGCGGCGGATGGAAAGATTTGCTTTGTTGCTGGCACGTTGCCAGGAGAACGCGTGCTGGCGCGTGTTACGGCTGCTCATCGCCAGTACGACACCGCACGCCTGATCGAAGTTGTCACGCCGTCACGTGACCGCGTGACGCCTGAGTGTCCGCTGGCCTTGCAACCCGCCGGGCGTGCGCCTTGTCCGCCCGCAGCCTGCTCCGGCTGCCGCTATCAACACGCGACTTACTCCACTGAATTGGCGGCTAAGCAGCGCCAGTTTGCGGCGATGCTGGAGGGAATTCCCGGCGCACCGCCACCTGCTCCGGCGCTGGCCGCTCCGGCGCCGCTGGGTTATCGCAATAAACTGGTTTTGCATTCACGTTTCGAAAATGGCCGGGCCGCGCTCGGTTACGTGATGGATGACAATAAAACCGTGCTCGATATTCCGGTTTGTCCGTTGGCGGTGGCGCCGCTCAACCTCCGTCTGGCGGAGCTGCGCGCACAGTCAGGCTTTTTGCAGGGCCTGCGCCGCGATACGGATGTAACTTTACGCTGGACCGGACATGATGGCGCGAGCTGGTGGCGTGGTGCGGCGCCGGAACATGCATCATGGCTAACCGAACATTCCGTGCTGGGCCCGATCTCTGTGCCGCGTGGAAGTTTTTATCAGGTGAATCCCGGGGTGGCGGATTTACTTGTGACGGCAGTACGTGATCGTATTGCATCGGAACGCCCGGCACAGGTGCTGGACCTTTACTGCGGCACCGGGGTTTTCGCTCTGGCCGCAGCCTCTGCCGGAGTGTCGCAGGTGACGGGCGTGGAAATTGACGAAGCCGCGCTTGCCGCCGCTGCCCATAATGCAAAAAGACTGGGTGTACAGGTGGACTGGCTGGCTGGCTCCGCGCGTCAGGCCTTGCAGACGATTGCGGGCACTAATACTGGCGCGGTGACTACTGTAATAGTGGATCCTCCACGCGGTGGCTTCGAAGCCGGGGTCTGCGAGGATTTGGCGCGCGCGCAGCCTGCGTCGATCTTCTATATTTCCTGCGCGCCGGACACGATGGCGCGCGATGCCGCGCGTCTGGTGGCGGCGGGGTACCGGATCGAATCGGCGGTATTAGCCGACATGTTTCCACGCACAGCGCACTTCGAATCGCTCAGTGTGTTCCGCCGGACTGCCTGAGCTTGCCTCTGGAATCCGCACGCGGTTTGTGTAATGATTCCGATTGTGAAATGCGCATGGATCCATTTCGGGGGAGTGTACAGGCGGGCGATCTGCTGGTTGTTCCTGTTCGCAACATTCTTATTTATCCCGGTCGTCTTCGCTGCCGATCCGGTGCTGGCACGCATTGATATCAAAGGCCCCGTGACGGCAATTGCCCTGCCTGCCTATGCTCATCTCCGGGATAGCGCCGGGCAGGAGTATCTGCTGGTTTGCGCAGACGCCCCGCAGCTGGCGCTTTCCGGGTTGCATTATCAAGTGCTGGATACAAATGCCGTGTCTGAGAACTACATACTCGCCCGGCAAAGGCGGGCGGGTTCACCGCCATCCGGCGCGATTGGTTTTCAGGTTGTTCACGACGATGGCGTTCAGTTGATTATAAAAGCCTCCGGAATAGATGTGGAGGCATTGGCAGAATCGGGCTTTGAACTGGCACGGCTGCCGAAAGACCCGATCCGCTGGACGCTCCCTGCCACGGGAATCACGGGCATCTCCGGACCGGACCGGCTACCGCAGGAATTTGTCTGTAACCCGATGGTGGCGGAAATGCTCAGTCGCATTGAGACTAACCGTCTGTCGGCCTTAATGCGGCGGATCAGCGGCATTGAACCTGAGGTTACAGGTGGCGACTTGTACATTCTAGCCACTCGTTACACGTATTCCGGAGCGCCGATTCAAAAAGCGACCCAGCTTGTCTATGAGCATTTACAGGCGCTGGGATTGAACGCGCAGTTTCACAACTGGAGCTCCGGCATGAACGTTGTTGGCGCGCTTCCCGGCGCAGCGTTATCTAACGAGATCGTGCTGATTGTCGCGCATCTGGACAATAAGCCGTCAGGACCGATTGCGCCGGGGGCCGACGACAATGGCAGCGGGACGGTTGGTGTGCTGTTGGCCGCTGAAATCTTCCGGCAATATCAATTTGAACGCACGATCCGTTTTCTGCTGGTGATGAATCTTTCGAAAGCGGCTGGACTTTAATGATGCACGGGATTGAGCTTTCATTGCTGACGAATTCGCAGAGCGCGTTTTTCCGTTTTAAACGATTCTGGCTGGAGCCTTGACCGATGATTGATCTACATATTCATTCCACATTTTCCGACGGCAGTCTGACGCCGTCGGCGCTGGCCGCTGAAGCACAGCGTATTGCCCTGACTGCCGTCGCGCTGACTGACCACGATGGGCTGGGCGGTGTGCCGGAGTTTCTGAAAGCTTGCACGGCTTGCGGGGTGCGCGGTATTGCGGGGGTTGAGTTGAGCGTGGATGTGCCGAAAGGCTGTCTGCACATGCTCGGGTACTTTCTCGATCCGGGACATGCTGGCTTGATCCACGCGCTGGCAGAGTTGCGTGCATCGCGGGCGGAGCGGAATGTCAGGATATTGGAAAAGCTTAACTGCCTTGGCTTGACGCTGAACTGGGATGAAGTGGCCGCATGCGCTGGCGAAGATGTTGTAGGGCGTCCGCACTTCGCCAGGGCATTACAGGCACGCGGTTATGTTCAATCAAAAATCGAAGCTTTCGAACGCTATCTGGCCAAGGGTAAGCCGGCCTATGTTGACCGCTACCGCCTGTCGCCGGCGGCCGGCATTGCGGTCATCCGCGAAGCTGGCGGTGTGGCCGTGCTGGCGCATCCTTTGACTTTGAAACGCTCGCGCGGGGCGTTGCGGCGCGCGTTGATTGAATGGAAAGAGCTGGGGCTGGCAGGTGTCGAGGCGTACTATTCCGAGTACGATGCCGGTAAGACGGGGCTTTATCTTGCGCTGTGTCGCGACTTGGATCTAGCACCCACCGGCGGTTCGGATTTCCATGGTCTCGCTAATCCTGCCATCCATATGGGCGTTGGGTTTGGAGAATTACGGGTGCCTGATGAACTGCTGGCAGGCCTCGAAGCACGACGCGGCTGAGGGTATTCAGGACACACCGTAATAATTTCCGGTAGAGGTGGAAAAGTTTCAGCCTGTTTTCTTTGTATCATCAGGAACACGAAAAGGTGACGGATTGGCCGGCATCGCGGGTTCTCAAGGAGACGAGGAAGATGAGTGCGAACAGTATGAACCGGGTATTTCTAATGGGCAATTTGACGCGCGATCCGGCGGTGCGCCGGACGCCGGCCGGGGCCAGCGTTGCGGATATTGGCCTGGCGGTGTCGGACAGTTACACCAACAAAGAAGGCGAACGGATCGAACAGCCCTGTTTTGTGGATGTCGTGGCATGGAACAAGCAGGCGGACGCGTGCGGACAATATCTGCAAAAAGGCTCATCCGTAATGGTCGAGGGGCACCTGCACTTCGAGCAGTGGGAGACTGACAAAGGCGAGAAACGCAACCGCTTGCGCGTGCAGGCCGAGCGGGTGCACTTTCTTTCCCGCACCAAAGAGGCTGGCAAAACGGATGATCTGAAAACGGCCGACACAGATGCAGCGCCGGTTTTGCCGGCGTTCTAATTTAGTCTGAGGCGGAGTGCGTATAGCCGCCAATACAAATTGATCTCTAGCGTGCAGAAGTACAGAGAAAATACAAATATGAGCACAACACCGGTAATGCAATCTACCGCACCCGCGTTGGGCGCGTCTACGGCGGCATCAATCAATACGCCACAGGAAGCGCATCGAATCTACGGTCGCCGACTAACTTTTTACCACCCTAATTCCAACATGACTGGCGCAGCGATCCAGCTCGAACTCAGGTTGAATCGTGCTGGCGAGGACCGGTACGACTGTTTCTTTCTTGAAATGGCGCGGCAGAAGACGCCGCGCGGTGCGGGCGGGCACCCGGCGGCGACATTTGACTGGGCTACCAAAGTGACGGTAAAGCTCGACTTCACTGACATTTGCGAGTTTCTGCGCGTGCTGGAAGGACAGACTGAGCAGGCAGGCGGGCAGCGCGGGATTTATCATGAAGCTGGTACTGCCAACACCATGATC
Source organism: bacterium (assembly GCA_037137675.1). Classification (GTDB taxonomy): domain Bacteria; phylum Verrucomicrobiota; class Kiritimatiellia; order CAIKKV01; family CAIYGI01; genus CAIYGI01. Next base: position 7,858 of record JBAXJV010000110.1, read on the forward strand.
AACTTGCGTCGTAGCGCTGAACCGCCAGGTTACGGGCTTGATATCTCGCGCAAGGAAAAGGCCGGCGAAGTGCTCTTCAAAGGGCATATTCTGCTGACCGAGGCCGAGGGGCTTGGGCTGCGCTGTGTTTTTCAAAGTGCGCTATTTTACATGGCATTCCATGGTAGCCTGGGTGGAGAGCGCGATGGCGGCATTGCCAGCGGTTCAGCATGAATGTATGAAGCACAGGCATGCGCCGGGTGTTCAGTTCTCCGGAAAAAGCTGGGACAGAGCGGGGACTGCGTCACTGGAAATAACGCGACTGGTGAATACGCGCTGGAAAACTTCGCCGGCGTGGTGAAGCAGTGCGGCGCGTACCGACAGACGGTTGGGAGCGGT
>JBAXJV010000111.1:0-8223 GCA_037137675.1 bacterium
GGCCTGACAATCCAGGCGGTGCAATTCCAGTTCCTGCGCAAAACTCGGCGCGCCGACGAGGCGTCGCAGGGTCGCGCGTCGCATTCCACGCACATCGCCGAAGCGCATGTGATTGCCAACCATAAAGCTCACCGTTTCGATCGTTTCACGCGGATAGCGCAGGCGTCCCAGAATCGCCTTCACCATTTCTTCGCCGACGCTGGCATGCTTCTCGAAGCGCCAGCGTCCATCGCGGTACTCGGCCGTCGGTGGCTTGCCAACGTCGTGTAACAGTACCGCCAAGGCCAGGTTTAGTTCGCGTTCCGGCAGAGCAGTCAGCATCATCACGGTATGCCGGAAAACATCGCCCTCGGGATGAAATTGCGGCGGCTGCTCGACATTTTTGAGCGCTACAACTTCTGGCAATATCACACCTAACAGCCCCAGATCGTCCAGCAGTTCCAGCGCCGCACCGGGATTTTGCGCCTCCAGCAGTGTGCGGCTAAGTTCTTCGCGAACACGCTCAATGCTGATACGTGCCAATTGCGGAGCCGTGGCACGAATCGCCGCCGCCGTGGCAGGTTCGATCTCAAATCCCAGCGTGGCCGCGAAGCGCGCCGCGCGCAAGAGCCGCAAATGGTCCTCGGCAAAACGTTGCGCCGGATCGCCCACGGCCCGCACGATCCCCGCCGACAGATCCGCCAGCCCGCCTACGTAATCAAGCACCTCGCCGCTGACGGGATCTAGAAACAGGGCATTGACCGTAAAATCGCGGCGCTGGGCGTCGGTCGGCGGATCCGAGAAGACCACCCCCTCTGGCCTCCGCCCATCTACATAGGCCAGATCCCGGCGAAAAGTCGCCACTTCGCAGGCCACGCCGCCATCAGCCACGATAACCACGCCAAACGATTTGCCCACCGCATTGGCGCCTGGAAACAACGCCAGCACCTGATCGGGCGTGGCGCTGGTGGCTACGTCATAATCCTTCGGCGTCCTGCCAAGCAGCAAATCGCGCACACAGCCACCCGCCAACAGCACCGTGTGACCGGCAGCACGCAGCCGGTCGGACAGCGCCACAGCCGCCAGTTGGCGTGTATCACGCAAATCGAGTGTCAGGCGCTGTGAAATCCCGGCAGTTCTCATAATAATCCTAACACCTCAGGCAGTTCCCACCACGCCTGCCCGGCAGTTATTTTGACCACTGGTTACCTGATGGTACAGACGATCTAAAATCAAATGATTTCGCGCTTTTCGCGTGTTTCGTAGTTAAATCTTTTAACAATCCGTGGCGTCCGTGTAATCCTTGGTGAATAGTTGCTTCTTCGAAATGGTCATGGATATGGATAGTTTCGCAGGCTAAAAGGGAATGGCAGCAGATCGCGCAGGACGTAGCGCACAAACTGCTTCGTACGTCCGCGCGGGGCGATCAAAATCTCGAAATCGGGTGTGGCAAATTCGGCGATAACCTGCAAACAGGCGCCGCATGGCAAAGCGGGACGGCGCGCAGTGCCTGCCACCAGCGCCAGCCTCCGCACCCGCCTGTGACCACACGTCACCGCAGCTGCGATGGCCACGCGCTCGGCGCAGATGGTCAGCCCATAAGAGGCGTTCTCAACATTGACGCCGGTGAAAATCGTGCCATCCTCCGCCTCCACCGCCGCGCCGACGGGATAACGGGAATACGGACAGTACGCACGTTTGCCCGCTGCCGCAGCGGCATCCAACAGCGGCGTGAATAATGAAAGTGATTTAATTTTCACAGTTTACTCCGCTGTTCACTGTTCCAACATAAATCATGCCATATGGACAAATGCAAAGACTGACCACAACGTCCGAATGCATCAACAGATCAGGCTGCCCGACCACAACATCAAGGCGTATCGTCATGATAGCTGTTCCTCTTCTTCGGCCAAGTTTCGCAGCCAGACTTGCACCAAACGTCCCGCTCCATCCATCGCCGCCTTTGCCGCGCGCAGTACGGCGTCGTGCGTGGACGGCTCCGCCCCGCCCGCCGTATTCGTCACACACGATACCGCCGCCACGCGCAAACCCGCCGCATGGCCCAAAATCGCCTCGGGCACGGTGGACATGCCGACCACATCTGCTCCACAGGTGCGCAAAGCCTTGACCTCGGCAGGCGTTTCGTAAGACGGTCCCGTCACGCCGGCGTACACGCCACCGGGCAACGCCACGCCCGCTTCCTCCGCCGCCGCCGCCAGCGTCCGTCGCAGACCGGCATCGTAGATTTGTGCCATGTCCGGAAAGCGCGGCCCCCAAAAAGAGTTGTGAGCGCCAATCAGCGGGTTGTCGCCCATCGCGTTCAGATGATCGCGCACCGCCATCAGCGTCCCGGAACGCCAGTCCGCCCGCAAACTCCCGGCACTATTGGTCAACAGTAAAACTGAAGCACCCAGCGCCCGCGCCACGGCGACGGGGATCGCGACCGGTTCCCAGCCCGCGCCTTCGTAGAAATGGCGACGTCCGTGAAACACCAACACGCTACAGCCCGCCACGCTCTGCACCGTCAACTCGCCAGAATGGCCCGCCACCTCGGGGGCGCCCAGACCAGGAATGTCGCGGTAGGCCAGACGCGCCAGGGGCGCGCCTGGCGGCGCGGCCGCATCCCAGCCCGACCCCAGAATCAAGGCCGCCAGTGGACGTTCGCACGTCACGCGCGCCCGCACCGCCCGCACCGCTTCTTCGATAATGTCATTATTCATGAGCCTTTTGCAAAACTCCCGCAGACGACACGGAGGTCGTCCCTCCATTGTTGAAAACAGGCCGTTTTCTCCGTCGCATGGAGGGTCGGGCTCCGTCCCGACCGTTCTTGTGGGAGTTTTGAAAAAGACCCTTCATGTAATTCGCTCCAGCAAAAATGGCCCCGGCACGGCCGCCGATTCACCAAGTTCGAAGGCTTTTGCCAGATGAACTCCGGCCGCCATACGGCGTGTTTCATCGTTGGCATGCACAAGCGCCAGCGGTGCTCCCACCTCAACCCGTGTCCCCACGGGCACGATTGCGCTCAGACCGACGGCTGGATCGATCAGATCGTCCATGCGGCTGCGTCCCGCGCCCAACTCCATGCAGGTCCGTGCTACTTCCTCCGCATCCACGTTCACCACGACCCCCGCCGCGGTGGCCGCGAATGGCGTGACAAACTTTGCGTGAGGCAAAAGCGCGGGATCGTCCACGATTCGCTCATCGCCGCCCTGCGTCCGCACCATCGCGCGAAAACGGTCCAGTGCCGCGCCGCCATCGAGCGCCAGCTCCAATTGGGCGCGCGCATTCCGCGTCTCACGCACCAGGCGGCTCAACCGCAGCATCTCGATGCCGAGCGACAACACGGCCTCGCGCACGACCACCGGCCCGCCGCCGCGCAACACCGCAATGGCCTCCTCAACTTCCAGCGCATTGCCGACTGTCGCCCCCAGCGGGTGATTCATATCGCCCAGCACGGCCACCGTGCGCAAGCCCAGCGTGCGGGCAGTGGCGACCAGCGCTCGCGCCAGTTCGCGCGCATCGTGGGTGGTATGCATGAATGCACCGCGTCCGCACATGACATTCATGACCAGGCCGTCCAGATTCTCGGCGAGCTTTTTGCTCAGGATACTGGCGACGATCAGCGGCACGGAGAGTGCGGTGCCGGTCACATCGCGCAGTGGATAAAGCCTACGATCGACAGGCGCCAGGGTCTCCCCCTGACACGCGATCACGCAGCCGCAGGCGTCCAGCACAGCGTTGATTTCGTCCGGCTCAAGACGCGCGCGAAACCCGGGAATCGCTTCCAACTTATCAATCGTACCGCCGGTCAACCCCAGCCCGCGACCGGCGATCATGGGCACGGACAATCCACAGGCGGCAGCCAGTGGCGCGAGCACCAGCGACAGCTTGTCGCCTACTCCGCCGGTGGAATGCTTGTCGATCCGCGGAGTGCTGCCGCGGCGTTCCAACACCGAACCAGAGTTCAGCATGGCCCGCGTGAGGGAAGCGGTTTCCGCCGCCGTCATGCCCCGGAAGAACACCGCCATGGCGAAAGCGGACATCTGGTAGTCCGGCACACCACCCTGCGCGTAGGCGGACACGAAGGCGCCGATCTCCTCATCGGTTAAAACCGCGCCATCGCGCTTACGTTCGATAATCAACTGTGCCTGCATGTCAGCATTTTAGACGCACGAGGCGCCGTGATCAAGACGCAGTTCCGGGCAGTCACTCATGGACTTCCAATTCCTTGAGCGTCTGGGCAAGGTTAGAACTGGCTTGGTGGGAAATGTAGCGTACGGCGGTGGTCCGGGCGGACTGCCCGGAGACGTCGCGGGTGAGAATACGGCGGCCGTCGGAGGTGTAGTCGTCGGAGCGCTTTTTCTCGAAACCTCGCAGGCGCGTCCATCCGCTCAATTTACCGCCGGCATCATAGTGATAGTCATCGCGCCAGCTCTTTGGCAGATCGTAAACCGGGTCCACATAGGGCCCGGCCTCCTCGCCACCGACGTAGGTGACGGACAGTATGCGTCCATCAGCAGCATATTCCCGCTTTTCGTTGTTGAGTGTCGTGAAGCTGATAAACGCCGGGGCGGACCAGAGACTGCCGTTGGAGGCGAAGGCGCCGATCTCGATCCGGCTCGATTGCAGCGAACTGCCGGAACAAACAGGATGGCGCGCCTGCCAGGTAAATGTAATTTCGACGATCGAAGCGTCGCTTGTGCGCGGTACGATCAAAACTGCTGCCGGATCGCCGCAGAGCACGGACCAGTGATAGGTCAGGGGGCGCCGGTCCGGCGCATGACTGCCGGCGGCGCTGACGACCATGCGGCGCGTGCGGGCAGTGGCACGCCAGACGCGGGCGATGGCGCAGGGTGTTGTAAAAAGCCCTTCACCGCGATCAGCAACGTCAAAATAATCGCGACCGGCGGTAAAACGATCTTCGGAAACAACCTTAAGCTCGACCAATGGCGGCAAGTTGGTGAGGCTCAGATCGTGCGCCAGACGCAGCATGCCTTCCAGATCGAGTTGCGTGCTGTCGAAAACGGGTGGATGGGCAATGCCAGTCAGATACACTGAATCATTGGTAACCATCCGGTTGCTGCGGCGAAACACCATTTGAAGGGCTGGCATCAATTGACCGCTAGCGGCGAGACGCTGCTTCACTTCGGGACGGAAGGCGGCTAGCGTCATGGAGAGCGCGTTGAGAAATGGCTGCTCTGAATATGATGAACCATGACTGGCTAGAATGTATGGCGTGTTGGCTGGAAAAACGTCGCCATGCCCATCAGGCTCCGGATCGTAGTCGTGATGCGAGGGGTAGAGATAGATCTGATTGGCGCGGTACTGGATGTAAAGCCATGTCGCACCGGGAGCTTCGAGCATGGCGATGCGCGGGAGGCTGCGCCAAAACGGTCCTTGCGTGCGCGCCGTTGAGGAATTGCCGATCGTCACGGCATCGTGCAGCAGTCGGGCTTGAACTCCGTAGTCGAGTCCCGCCGCCACGGCTTCCTGAGCATAGCTGACGCTGGTAATTTGCGGATAAGGCCCCAGATCGAGGCGCGCATGGCCACGGTCGCGATTGTCGTAGAGATCTCCGGCATTACCAGCGGCGGTGCCATCGGCAGCCCAGGCACGCAACTGGTCGATAAGCATACCCGCTCCGACAATTACCGGCCGCTTGCGGATTGTGTTGGCATCAAAAGCGTACAGAGCTCGAAGTTGGCCGCCGAGCTGCGGATCTTGAAAGGTATTGGTAAGTGTCACCCATGCGACTGTGCCGGTGACACGGCATGGCTCAATGTTGTCTGGCGGTGATGCCGGAAATGGATCCGGTCGGGTCCGGGCCGGCAGGATGTCGGAACGGAGATCGTGGTGCAGTGATGTTTCAAATATATTGCGCGGCGGCGGGGTATTGGTTCCGGCGGCCAGCAGCGGCAAGCTGAACGTCAGCACGCACAGGCAGCCCCGGTAAATACACTTCATGTTAGTTGACCTGTATCAGATTGAGCGGCCAGTGCGAGCCGGCGGGCCGTGCACTACGCAGGGCGGTGTAGACCGTTGCCTGCGCGGCGGCGGTGGCGCGCGGCAGCGTCAGGCCGAGGGCCAGGCTGGCGGCCAGCGCGGCGGAAAAGGTACAGCCAGTGCCGTGCGTCTCATGCGCGGCCAGGCGTGGATGCCGGAACTGATGAAGGCGTGCGCCATCCCAAAGCACGTCGAGCACACTAGCGCCGCTATGCATATGGCCGCCCTTGACAACGCAGGCGCAGCCGCAGTGTTCATGAATACGCCTGGCAGCAGTAGCCATCTCAGCAGGGGAGCGAATGGTCATGGCGGCAAGCACCTCGGCTTCGGGCAGATTGGGTGTAACAACGGTTGCAAGCGGCAGCAATTCCTCGATCAGCACGCGCACGGCGCCGCTTCTCAACAATCTGGCACCGGAGGTGGCGAGCATGACCGGATCCACCACCAGTGGCGGCGCGCCGGTTCCGCGGGCTCGCCAGAGACGCGCAACGGCGCGCGTAATGGCTGCCGAGTAAAGCATGCCGGTTTTGGCAGACGCGACCGGGAAAGCGTCAAATACAGCAGCGATTTGCAGCGCTACAAAACGAGGGGGAGCGGCATGCACACCGGTGACACCGCCGGGATTCTGAGCCGTGAGGCAGGTGATAGCGGAGGTGCCGAACACACCGCGCGCGGCAAAGGTTTTCAGATCGGCCTGAATACCCGCGCCACCACCGCTATCCGAACCCGCAATGGTCAATACCACGGGAACTGAGTTTGTCGTCCGCGCAACCATAGTCGGCGGGCTCCGTCAGGCGCGAATCTGTCCGGCGCGCGCAAGGGCCAAAGCCTCGACACTTTGAATCTCGGCAAACCCTTGTGAACTGACCGGGTTCAGCCCGTCGCTGGCTTCCATCGAGGAATCGGCCTCGTTGTAGAGCGAGGCGCGGCAGTCCGTTAACGAAAGGAAGTGCAGGTTGCCTTTATACATTTCCAGCTGCACCGTAGCCGTTGCATTTACAGCCCAAATGGCGATGGCAGCCTGGGCGGCGCGGGTGACGGGATCGAAGTAGCGTCCGTCGTAAATCTGGTCGGCCACAAGTTTCGAAAGTTGCTGGAACAGCAGCGTCGAACGCCGGTCCATGACGGCTTGATAAATGTAGCGCAGTCCGGCACCGAGCAGTTCCATGCCCGGAGCTTCGTAGACCCCGCGGCTCTTGGTGCCGATGATCCGGTTTTCGAGCGCGTGCTTAAGTCCGATGCCATTGCGGCCTGCCAGATGGTTAGCCGTTTGCATGGCGGCAAGCGGCGTAACCAGCTGGCCATTAATCGCAACGCAGCGCCCGTGTTCGAAACGCAGCGTGACGGTCTCGGCCTTGTCCGGCGCCGCCGAGGGCCAGACACCCATGGTGGGCTTTACGATGGTCATGGCCGTTTCCATGCTCTCCAAATCCTCGGCCTCATGCGAAAGTCCGGCGAGATTGGCATCGGTGGAATACTGCTTGTGGGTGCCCGGCGGAACCGGCAGTCCGAACCTAACCAGATAGGCTGCCATTTGCGTACGACCGGAAAACTCCTTAAGCAGTTCCGGGTCGCGCCAGGGGGCGTAGACTTTCATGGCCGGCGCCAGCACGTTTGTATAACGCTCGAAGCGCATCTGGTCATTGCCACGCCCGGTGGCGCCGTGCGCGAGTACGCCGCAACCATGCTGCTGCATAACCGGGAGCAGCCCTTTGACCGTGACGGAACGGGCGATACCAGTGGAGTTCCAGTAGCCGCCGTCGTACATCGCCAGGGCCTGCAGGACCTCAAAACAGGCTTCGGCCATGGGGGCCTTGAGATCCACCAGAACAGTTTCAGCCCCGCAGGCAGTCATGCGGGCTTTGACCTGAGCTATATCAAGCTCGTCGGGCTGGCCCAGATCAGCGGTGAAACAAGTCACCTTGACCCCCAATTCAACGAACTTCTTGGTCAGCGTACGGCTATCAAGGCCACCGGACGCGCAAAAGCCCACATGTTGGCGGGTGAGCTCAGCCAGATGCATGGATGTAACCTCCGGCCTATTGCTTAGCTGCTAGGCTTGGACACACTATGCCACTCGGCGAGACAGTCGTCGAGGATCTCGATGGCCTCCTCGATCTCGCTGTCGCGAACGTTCAGCGGCGGCAGGAAGCGCACCACGCTCTCGCCGGCCACGCAGCAGAGCAGGCCCATGTCGCGGCAGGCGTCATTTTTGCCGGCCAGCACTGAGTGCAGAGTCGG
>JBAXJV010000112.1:0-8211 GCA_037137675.1 bacterium
GGTCGGGCTCGCGAGCTTTCGAGTTATGTAATTGGCACGGAGGAAGCAGGGATATGCGGACAGAAATCACATTGCAGAATGACTGGTGGGTGTCGGTGTCGGAACAGGATGCGCGGCTGGCCGCAGGACAGAAGCGCTGGAGGACGGCCGACCTGGAGATGGCCGGCGATCCGGAGAATCATCCGCAGAAGATCGCCCTGCCGGGAGGCTGGCAGATCGGCAAGCGGCCGCTGGAGACGATTGCCACCGCTGTCGACGTGAAGTCCAAAGCGGATCCGGTCTTCGTGGGGGGCCGGGACGACGCGGGGACACCAGCCGAGCGCCTGCCGGCGCATTTCCTCACGTATGTCCGCCGGGTGCGGGTGCCGATGTCCTGGAGCAGCCAGACTGTATTCCTTCACTTGGACAAGGCCCGTTACCATGTGACGGTGCGGATCAACGGCCAGGCGGCGGGACATTATGTGGGGGGTCTGGAACCGCACCGGCTCGACGTCACCGGCCTCTTGCACCCGGGCGAGGAGAACGAACTCGTGCTGACCATCGGGGATGTGGGAGTCAGCGGACACAAGCCCTTTGATCCGTACAACTTTACCGGCACCCGCCTGCCGACCTGCACGGAGATCACGAACAACCTGGTGCACCCGGTGGCCTACGGCGGGAGCGACGGACGCGGAGTGGATCAGGTGACCCTTGAGGCCGTCCCGCGCGTACGCGTGGAGTATGTGTTCGCCAATCCGAAAGTCGCCGCCCGCCTTCTCCGTTATACGGTGGCGCTGGCTAACGACACCGATACGACAGTGACCGCCCGCGTGCGTAGCAAGGCGAGCCCGAGCCCGGCGAATAGGCCTGGCCTGATCAAGCCAGGCAACGTTCCTGCCAAGCGGTTGGTGGATCGGGAGATCACCCTCCCGGCCCGCACTCTCCAGAAGATTCAGGTCGATATCCCTTGGGCCGATGCCCGCCTCTGGGACACCGATGATCCTTTTCTGTACGAGTTACGGACTACGCTGGGTGTTGAAAAATCGGAAATAACCAATCTGAAATCTGACATTCACAAGGACACCTTCGGGTTCCGCGAGTTCACGATCAACGGGCACAATTATCTGCTCAATGGCCGGAAGATTCATCTCCTCGGCCAGAGCGGCCATATCGGCCCGGCCCAGGAAGCGATGAGCTTGGAGGCGAAGATCGAGTTCCTGCGCGTGGCGAAAGAGGAGGGGCACATCAACCATGTGCGCCTGCATGCGAGGCCGAAGGACCGGCGCTGGGTCCAGGCGGCCGACCGCGTCGGCATGCTGATCACCACGGAGACGGCGCTCTGGACCACGGGATTCCATAGCTTCGACTGGGCTGGCAGCGAGGAGGCCTGCTACGGGAACGTGCGGCAGCACTACCTGAATGGGCTGGTGCGGCGCGACCGTAATTCGCCCTCCGTGATCATCTGGTCGCTTTCCAATGAAATGTCGCCGATCACTCTCTGGGATCTGACGGATCCGATCCTGGGCGCGAAGATGAGCGCCATGACCCGCGTCTTCAAGCGCATCCTGGCCGAGACCGCCGCCGAAGATGACAGCCGGGTGACGCAGATGTCTTCGGCCATGGACTTCATCGGCAATCTGGCGATGTATAATCTGCATTACCCCAAGAACTGGCAGGCTTATCCCGACTATCCGCACACGGCCTACTGGCTCGACGGCGCGTTCAAGTTCCGGTGGTACTCCGCCGGCTATACGCACCTGCCGGCCTGGAGCTGGCGCAAGGACAAGCCGCTGTACTTCGGTGAATACACCTGCATTTACGGCCCCACCCCCGACAATCAGTCCTGCATTGTCGGAGATGCGGCCTTTGAGGATCGTGATTTTGGTTCGGCGAAAGTCCAGGAGAAACTGTGGGGCATGGAGGCGCAGGCGTATCGCCGCCAGGACGTATCCGGCTTTTGCGGCTGGGCGTTCCTGCTGGCGGATGAGCCCGATTGCCGCAAACTGCTCGCCAAACCGGATGCCGCCGCCTATGTGCGGGCCATCCGACCCGTGGCGGTGCTGGACCATTCCTTCCGGACCGACTACCTGGCCGGAGACGAGGTGGCGGTTCCGCTTTCGATTCATAACGATACGCGCCACGATCTGGAGCTGGCGCTGGTCTGCGAGGTGTTGCAGGACGGCGCAGTGATTGGCACGGAGCGTCTGCCGGCGCGCGTGATGCCTCCGGGTGACAGCGTGGCCTTTACCAACCGCTTCCTGGCGCCGGTGGTAGAAAGTCGTGCGGAGATTGAATACCGCGCGACGTTGACGCAGGGGGACATGGTTCTCGATCAGTGGACCCGGCGGATGGCCGTCTGGCCCCGCCGGGCGAACATGGAATTGCCGGATGATTTCGGCCTGTTCGATCCGGACGGCCAGGTGGCGCCCCGGCTGGCGGCCCGCAGCATCCGCGGGGGACGGTTTCTAAGGGAAATCGACGCGGCGGCGCTCAAGGAGTTGCGTGTGCTGTGGCTAGGGTTCTCGGCCGCGCGTGCCAACACGGGCGACTGGCGGCGGATGCGAGAGGCGCTGGACGCTTTCGTAGAGGCCGGCGGCAGCGTGATTCTTGACCAAGCCCCGGCTCCGGTTCTGAACGACCTGCCAGTGCCGATTCGCAACGGTAAGGGGTTTGCCGCTGGGGACCGCCTGGAGATTACCTGCGCCTATCCGCGCGCCCCGTTCCATCCGGTGCTTAAGGGCTTCACCGATTCCGATTTCGCACAATGGGGCGGGGACTATTACGTGGCACGCAGTTGTGTGGCGATTCCGGAGGAAGGCAATGCCGTCCCCCTTCTGGTAGCCGGCGTCGACAGCGGGGGGCTGAGCTGTTCGCCGTTGCTGGAACTCCGTTCCGGCCGCGGCAGCTACGTGATCAGTACGCTCGAGATCCTGGAGAAACTGGACGAAGCCCCGCCCGCCGCGCGTCTGCTCGGCGCGCTAGCCGGTTACCGGCCGGCGTGGGGAGCGCGCACGGCCTCGATCAGCCTTGACGATGCGGGCTGGCAACGGCTGCGGGAGGTGGGTTTTGACGGACATAACGTCGGCCTTGCCGCCGCGTTGGAGGCCGATATTTCTGTAATCGAGGGGGAGCGACTCGAGCCGGGTGACTTCGGCCGGGTACAGATGGCGCTGGCCGGGGGAAAGACGGTGTGTGTGCATGAGTTAACCCAAGCCCGGACGGCGGGTCTGCTTAAGGCGCTCAATTTGCCCGGGGACGTGCTCAGCGGCAAGGCGGCGCCGGCGGAATGGGATGTGTTCCGGCACACCCACGCGCTCGCCAATGGCATGGCCAACAATTACCTGTACTGGATCGTGAATAAGGCGAAAGTGGCCATGTGGACGTTGGCACCCACGCATCCCGAACCGGCCAGTGCGCTGATCCGGTTGCCGGAGGGGGTTTCCAATGCGTTCTCGCTGACTCGCCGTGGCGCGGTGACGGTGTATACGGTGGGGCAGGGGACGCTGGTGATTGACAACCTGCGCTGGCAGCTTGACGATTTTGACGAGCCGGAGCGGCCGCGCCGCTATGTGCGCTGCCTGCTGACGAATCTTGGTGTGCCGCTGCTGCAGGGGATCGATAAACGGATGGGCCGGGATTTTGAAACCGAAGCCGAACGCCGCGAGCGCGGGCACTTCTGACATATACCGGCACCTGTTCCCTCTATTTTTTCAGGCGGCTGCGGTCGGGACGGCTGCTCCTGATTTATCATGATTCACCACACCGGGAGAAGCTGACCGCCCGGTTGTCGGAGGATGACGGCCGGACTTGGACCGCAAAGCTTCTGCTGGATGATCGCCACGATGTCTCCTGTCCCGACGCTGTGGAGTCGGCGGAATGCAGGGTTTTTGCAATTTACGATCGTGAACGCGGTGGCGTCGGCCATACGGGTGGCGATGCCCGCGAGATTCTCAAGGCCGTTTTTACATGGCAGGATATTCTGGCCGGCGCTGTCGCCAGCGCGACCTGCCGCTTGCGGTAGGCCATGGGGTTGCACTTGAAGACCACGACAAACATGCGGGAGAAATAGAGTGGATCCCTGAACCCCGCTTTGGCCGCGATTTCGCTGATGCGCAACGACGTCGTTTCAAGCAGCGCCGCGCCCTGCCGGAGCCGGGTGTCGCGCAGAAAGCGCATGGGCGACATGCCGACTTCCTTCTTGAAAACCCGCCACAAATGGCTGGAACAAATGTGCGCGCTTTGGGTCAAGGCCTGGAGATCCAGCGAGGGGTCCCCATAATGCGCGATGATGAATTCGATCACCGTTTTGACCGCCGTCGAAACCTTAGGGGCCGCATCGACATTTTGAGCCTCATCCATCAGGATGGCGAACAACTCATAGAGCGCCGCTTTCCGGTGGATGGGGCCGCTGCGGCGCGAGGACGCCGCCATCGAAAGTGACAGGTCGGCGGCGCGGGTCATGACCGTCCAGGAGTGGGGGGCGGTCTGGTTGGACCAGGCCGCCACATTCCGAAGGGCCGCGAGCAACCGGTCGGGATGGGGGACCGGGAACGCATGGAGCAGGGGCTTTGCCTTGAGCGGGGCGAATAACGGTTCACGAGTCACATCGATGAGCAGAATCCAGACATTCGCCCCGGCGGAACGGGCTGATTGCACGCCGAAGTGATGACTGATCAGGGCCGCCTCGTTCGTGCCGAGGTCGCGTTTCAGCTCGCCTGCCTGGACGTCTTTTAACGTTCCTGACAAAACAAAAACGATCTCCAGCGCGGGGGATGGCCGGTCGTGGAGATACCCGCCCACAGGCCCGACGTAGAAAATGACGGGAAGCGGGTCCTTCCGTAATCGGTCACACAGGCGTGTCAGCCAAAAGAGTGATTTGTCCATTGTGTGACCCTTTCCATTACATATCGCCCGGGCCGTCTATCATGAAGGAGGCCCAGCTTTGAGTTCGGACGCCCCCATCCATGCCTGGCGCCTCGTCGCCCTCATTGCAGAGCAACAAAGGCCGGAATCTGGGATAGAGCCGGCAGAATTCCAGAAGGCCTCTAAGATCCTGAGAACGGTAGGCCCCGGTTTTGACTTCAATGGCCCAAGCTCCCCAGCTTCCCTCCAGAATCCAATCCACTTCCAACGGCTCAGCCCGCCAGTAACACACGGACTGCCCCGCATTCCAGGCAAAGGCGCCAACGGCATTTTCAACCCACCTTCCCCAGCGGACAGGCTCTCGTTCCTTCTCGGGGGCCGGCCCCATGGCCGCCAGCAATCCGTGGTTCAGGATCGTCAATTTCGGAGGAGCCGCCCGCTGACGAACGGCTCGCTCGGAATATTTCCGTACTCCCGCCACGAGGCATGCTTCTTCCAGAAGGTGAAGATAGTGGGCGAGGGTCTCCAGAGCACCGCGTTCGGCCAGTTCGCCCGCCAGTTTCTGCAAGGACACAACCTCTGCCGGATGACCGACGGCCACCGCATACACCTGACGCAAGAGGGCGGGCTTGCGCACCGTCTCAAGGTTCAAGATGTCGCGCCCGATGGCCGGTTCGATAATGCTGTCTCGGAGATACGCGCGCCACCGGTCCGGCTGACCGAGCAAGGCCTGCCCCCCGGGATAGCTTCCCGACTGGACGAATTGGTTGACGGCCTCGCCCGGGGGAAGATGGAAACACCGCATCAATTCCGCGGCGGGCCAGTGAAAGAAACGCAGGCGCTCAAAGCGGCCCGCCATGGTTTCCCGCGACCCTTTTCCCAGTTGAATCGCGGAGGACCCCGACACCACCATGTGGAGGGGAACCTTGGCGCGAAGGATCCGGTCCGCCTCGCTTTTCAGGCGGCGGCCCCAGTCCGGCATGTAGGGAATTTCATCCACCAGCAAGAGCCCGCCGCCGCCCTTGCGGGCCCGTTCCACCGCCGCCCGAACCACGTGTTCCCACCAGCCGGACATCTGGGCCTCGGTCGAGTCGGCGGACACATAGGCGGCCCTTTCCCCGAACGCGCGCGCCAGTTCCAGCAGAAGGGTCGTTTTTCCGACCTGCCTTGGCCCGCTCAGGATCTGAACGCGTCCCGGCGCCGGCTCGCGAAGCCGCTTGAGGAGTTCATCACGAATCGCGTGATAGGAGCCTGGTGGCTGATGTGTGGTCATGACGTAATAATTATTCGATCATGACGTAATGTCAATAGGAAAAGAGATTTGTCCGTATGTTAACCTTTTTCGTCTATGGCGATGTCAGGCCCGAATAGGGTATTCTATTCCCGTTGTCTAAATACTTTTGCAGAATAAACTTTGCGAGCAGTTGCGGAAAATCTGATGTTGATTCAGGCGTAACAGGCGCGCGGGGCTGATTGAGTGAAAAAGAGAGATTTGTCCATATATGAACCATTTCCCTCTATAGGCATTCGAAGCCGGATAGGATAATATTATGACGCGTAAAATATCTTTTCCAGCATGACAAACGGAGGAGAAACATGAAAAAGGCGATGCTTGGTGTAATGGCGGTGATCCTGGTTGCCCTTCAACAGGCAAATGCAGCAAGGGATCGTTATGTGGTGCCGGTGGGAACGCCGGGCGTCGTCTCCCTATCCCCGCACACAAGCTGGGCGACGGCCGCGACCAATGCGGGTCTAATCGCAGCAGCTTTGACGAGCGGGGACAGGATTATCTTCTCGAACGGGGTGCATGTCCTGACGAACGTTATGAACATGACGGCGAATAACATCCAGTACGTCGGGCTGACCGGCAATCCGGACGATGTGATCATTTCGGGCGGCGGCACCGTCCGGTGCTGCTATATCTCGTCTGGCACGAACCAGCTTGTGGTGTCCCTGACGGTGAGTAATGGGGTTGCGAGCGACGCGGGTGGCGCTGGCTTTATGATCTACGGGGCGCCAGACCTGACGATCAGCAATTGTGTCATCACTAGGAACGTCAGTTCTGGCGGCCCTGCGGGCATCACCGTCCTTAACAATTCGCCGAGATTCCGTCTGATCGACTGCAAGGTGCGGGAAAATGTGTCGTCGATTACGGCCACGATAAAAGGCGTGGGGCTGGCCTACGGCATCACCAACACAGGCAGCGGCGGCATGGTGGTCAGCAATTGCGTCTTCAGCGGCAACACCAATAATTCCGCAGGCGCATTAGGCAGCGGTGTTTATATTGGCGTGAGCCCAACCGTCTATTTTTATAATTGCGTGTTCTCCAACAATTACGCGAATGGTTCGACCGCGGGCGGGGGCGGGGGTGGCTATAGCGAGAGCCCTGTGTGGCTCGACAACTGCACCTTTGTGAGCAATTCGACAGCCAAAACCGGTGGCGGATGGGTTGCCATAATCACGAATAGCGTCTTCACCAATAAATGTGTGTTCCGCGGCAACCGGGCCAGCAGTTACGGAGGCGGCCTTTACCTCCCTGCGGGAGGCACGGTTGATGGTGCCACCTTTGTGGAGAATGAGGGGAGCTACGGAGGCGGCGTGGCCATTTACGGGGCCGCCAATGGGCGAGTGCAGGTCTTGAATAGTGTGTTCTCGAACAATGTCGCAGCGGCCGGGGGCGCGGTGTGTGTGTATCCGGGCGCGGTCGGTCTGGTCACGTTGATCCGCAATTGCCTGATCGTGAGCAACAATGCGTCGGGGTCAGGCACGACCTTGGGGGGGGCGGCATTTTGTTTAGCAATCCCGGCTTAGCCAACAGCACCAGCACGGTCAGTTCCTGCACCCTGGCGTACAACACCACCGGGCATAAGGGTGGCGGCATTGCCTTTCGGAGCACCACGAATGCCAACATTTGCCTCAACTCGATTGTCTATTACAACCGCGCCACGGCAGGAACCAATGACATCTATGCGGCGGGAGCCCTTTCCCTTTCAAACAGTTGCGCATCCTCGAACCTGGTCACCCAGGGTAACACTACCAACAGTCCGAAGTTTGTTTTGGCGCAGGCCGTGGGCGGGGATTTCCGCCTGCTTAAAGGCTCCCCCTGCATCGACACCGGCTTGAACGAGGACTGGATGACGAATGCCTTCGATCTTGACGTCAAGGCTCGGATCTTCAACACGACCGTGGATATGGGTTGCTATGAGTACTGGGAAGTCGGTCGTCGCGGAACTATGTTAATCGCGCGTTAGCCGTTTCCGAACGCCACGAGAACAGACATCCCGGCTTACCCGGAGGGTTCGCCCTGCCCAAGGCGGGCGCCTTCGAATAATGCACATTTATAACCGTGGGAACGAAGAAAGTATTTCA
>JBAXJV010000113.1:0-8160 GCA_037137675.1 bacterium
CTGTCTATATTTACTCGATGGCATTTACGAAATTAAACAAGCGGCTTTCCGTCGCCGCGAGCCAGTAGCCAACGCAACGTTGGCGACTGGCTCGCGGCCTTTGAAAAGGTGCCTGTAATGGGCACCTTTTCTTTACCTGCCGTACCCCCACGCTACCCCGTCGTCGCCCGGCTGCTATGCCGGAGGCATGATGGCCGCAGTACGAACGTCAGGCGGGTAGGTACGTGGATCACGGTAAAACCCCACGAAAGAGAAAATCGTGATTCCGAGGAAAACAAGCGTCAGAAACCAACTCCCCGGCATACGACGGTCGGTCTGAGGCTTCTCTTCAGGAGTGTTCAAATCGTTGCGAGCCACTTGACCTTGCCCGCTATATTTTCTTCAGCATCGCATTCAGCTGTTTCGTCCCTCCAGCATCCCTCGAAATCCCGATCCCTGTTGCCAGTCGCTGCGAATCAATCCGGCCCCGTATCGCGTTATCGGTGGCCTGGATTTGTTCAGCGGTTTGATCGTTAGGCATCATGCGTGGCGCCATTTTTTCAAGCAATTCGAACAGCAACTTGGTTGAGCTTTGGTCCTGCTCACGCTCGTCCCTCGATTCGATCTCCATCTTCCGAAGCATCAGGTCATGTCCTCTCAGACGTATCAGATCCCCCGTACGCAATTCTCCCGATACCGCCCTGCGTGTCAGTTCCTGTTCGACGATAGCGCTAAGGTCGCTGCCGTTCCGCGTCGTACCAAGCTGTCCTCTTAAGCCCTCAAGGCCGCCCAGAAGAGACGCACGCATGAGGCGATCATCTTCTCTTGGCTCGCGTGGCAGAGCGGCTCTGAGACGTAATAGAACCCCTTTGAGAGGCGTGTCTTTCAGGTCCCTCACGGCCCAGAATATTATGCCGTACAACCGGACATCCTCGCAGTCCAGACCCAACTCAACGGCGATGGCCGGATGTGGTGATCCGGTCAACAGATAGGCCTCCAGGAGCTGGCCCGTAACAGTTCCGCGCCACGCCGTTATGCGGTTGAACTTAGCGCTGGGGCGATTCCGTAGATGCTGATAATAAGCCTTCAAATCCGGGTCGCTCCCCATCAAGGGTAGCGTACGCGCAGCAGCCGTAGCGACCCTGTGGTGCCAATCCAACTGGAAGCCAACGAGGTCATCAGTGGGCGTCGTGATCTCGGTTCCGTTAATGTTCACAAACACTCCTTTCTATCACACGCTCCAGCTTCTGGATGGATGAGTCAGTGGCCCGTATGGCACGGCTGAGTCTGCGTACGGTTGCACAGGTCCGGCGCTGCCTACGGGGTGATAGCCGGGGCAGACGGGTCCGCTGCAGCGCCCAGCTTTGCCAATCAATATCTCGAATCTTCAACATCATCTGCCGCAGTTCACGGAGGTTGGTCTGATCAACGACTGCAACGGAGTTTCTCCTGAATAGCCGATTACCAAGGAAGTGAAATCCCGTCCTGGCGGCCACCTCGACGGCGGTGTCGCGATATTCCTGGCGAATGCCGGTCAGGTCTTTGATTCGCGTGGCATGTTGCGCGTCCGGCCAGCGAGTAGTGATCAGGTTGGTCAGCAACAGGTGTTCGGCAGGCGAGAGCTGACCAAGATAAAATGTACCCAAGCGGCGTGAACATGGGCGGTAGCGGATTTTGAAATACGCACAGCCAGAAACGCTTCGATCCTGGTAAATCGACACCCGCTGCTTAGCCCTCTCGATCAAACTGCATGCCAGCAGAAAACGACAAGATTCTTTTCGGACAAATCCCAGCACAGGTTTACGCTGGAGGGGCAACGGAACAAAATCTGAATTTCTTTTAAACACAAGCACCACCTTCATAAAAACCAATCACACGCTATCTGGATTCGGCTTCGCTTGTGGTGCTCGACTTATTATAATATTACCAAATTGTGACGTATAAAGCAAGTCAGGGGTACGTGAAAACAACGCGTACGCCCCGCTTGCGTTTAATCGTAATCCTTCGCCGCATCATATAACCGATGACGGTTCACGCGCTCCTGAAGCAGTCGAATAGGGCTCGCCAACCCTCACCGGTTGATTCTCTGCCACGCCAAAAATATCTGCGACCCGGCGTATCAACTGGCTGAGCGTCAACTGCTCCAGTTCACAGGATACTACCTCGTCAAACTGATTAATCCGCTCGCGCCCATACAGCTCCCTGGCTGCCTTGCTGAAATATTTCGTCTGCAGCGCCAGACTCATGCCCTGGCGTGCCAAACGATCTGGAATTTCATGCTTTGCCACAAACTCCAGGTAATCATGGCACCCAAACCTTTCCCAGTTGTCGGCCAAGATAAACTGGCGAAGCGCCAAATATGATATGGCGTCGTCCACTGTGAATGGTAAAGCTCGTGCGGTACCGCCTGATGGGCGTTCGGTTGTCGAGGGAACCATGGTGGAACGTACGCTGGTCTTGCGCTTTCCCTGAAGCTGCTGGTTCATCGCTGCACCTCCTTCCTTGCCGGCACTGCATCAGGCTCGACTGGCCGCTCATGCTCACGCCTAGTACGCCACTCCGCCGGTATTGGGGGTGGATCACTATCCGGTATTTCGGTCAGGCGTTCAGTCAATTCGTTCAAACGTTGCAGATCATTCATATCATGCTCCTCGTCTTGTTAAGCAGGGGGGCGAATCGACGCCCCAGTATCTGGTCGTATCGTTCGTCAACCGCACGGGACCAACCGTCCCTGCTCGTCAGTCTCGGCCTTCGCGGCCCATTGCCTCTCCACCAGTGTGTATGGGCGCACTGGACTACGCATGGTTTGCGGTCAAGATAGGCGCTGCGAGGACAGTCACGCCTTAACCGGACAGAGTTTTAGCGGCGTTTCCGCCAATGCCGCCAATACCGCCAATGGTTGACGATAGTAGCTATATATGGAATATGATCTCTTACGCGTTTACCCACTTCCATTGGCGGTATTGGCGGATGCGGGGGTTTTATTGGCGGCTCTATTGTCGGCCATTGGCGGCGCATTGGCGGGCGCTCATCAGTTCACTCCTGCACATTGACTGACTGGTAGCCGGGCGCGATCAAGAAACTTCTGTATTACGTTCATCTGCTCCTCCGGGGTAGGCTCCCTCACCAACTGGAGTGGCTCAGGGGCCTTTTCAAGCACCCCCGTTGGCACTCCGCCGGCGAGGGGATTGGCACTGAACATGTATTCCCTGGTGTTTTTCGAGTACTGGGCGTCATACTGCTCACGGCGCTCGATAGTGATGTTGTCAATCTTCACGACGTCACCCGTGGTGAAGCATCGTCCCAACTGGCGCCCCACGGCGAGCAGAACAGCCTTCTGAGCCTCTTGGCTGGTCAAGTCGGCATCGGCCTTCAAGCCGGGGATCTCGATCCCGGTGTCCTCTAGCATGCTGACAACAGCGTTCGCCTTCAGCCATCGGCAATCCTTCCCGGTGCGGATCACCTCCTGTGCAACGACCCTCAGCCATGACAGGGCGGGATTGGTCATGCGCTGCTGGGTCTCACGGTGTCCGTCCAGAAGCGGCCCGGCACCTAACAGTTCCTGGACGATCCAGTCCAACGTCTGGGCCCATCCCCGAAAATCGTGGCGGGTCTCTCGTGTTTTTGGCTTCCCAGCGTCGAACCATGCCCGCACCACGGTAAATACGGCCCCCAGATAGCGCGACTGGTTGGCCCGGACATGGTCGAGAATATCGCCCCCGGGATAGGTCTTGAACGCGTGCCCGTCCGGATGCTTCAGTATGCGTACGCAACTGGAGCGGTTGGCAAGGTCCGTGGTTACGTCTGCCTTGTTCGAGGTGAACATCACCACAACACGGCGTGGGTCAATATCAACCGGTTCCCTGTATGGCATGCGGGCGCTGTAGTGGTCCTCAGTCATGAAGGACTCAATGGCGGGGGAATCCACGCGGCCCCGAATGTTGTCCAAGGATATGAAGTTCGCACCACCGATCAGAGCGGCGTTGAAGGTCTCCTCCAGGCTGCCCACGCCGCCGTTTTTCTGGGTCACAGCCTTCACCCCCTGTCCATAGATGGCGGCGATCAGCTTGTTGCGGAAACCCTTTCCCGCCTGGGAATTGTTGGCCTCTCCCAGGTCGATGGGCGGTCGTCCATTAAGCAGCCCGCCGAACGTGAGGGCTGGCGTGATCAGCGATGCCAGTGCCCGGGCCTGATCGCCGGGCGTCGCAAATCGGAATCCCTCAACGACATCGCCGAGCAGCCGACGCGCCTCTTCAATTCGCACAGTCTCCGCCGGCATGCCGCCCGCATAAATGCCGGACTCTGCGTTATGCCCGCTCACCTCCAACAAACACCCCTCACGCTCAAGGATCACCGGGCATGGCGAAAGAACCGTGATTCTGGGCAGGGCCTCGCGGAATGAATCCGCGGCCGAAATCAAGCGGGCGGTCTGCTCCACGCAGATGGCGGGCTCCGGTCCATCTTTTGTCATGCGATCCAGCAGCGCCACCTGCTCGAAGATGGAGGCCAGCGCAACAGGCGGGACCGTTTCCAACCTGGGCAATCCATCGTCGCCTCTGGATACTCTGGTTAGGGTTCCCCCACGGGTGAACAGCATCTGCCGATCCCCCAGCAGTCTGCCGAGCACGGTGGCGCAGGCCGTGATGGTGCTTGCGCCGGACGGAAGCGTGACGGCGGGCTTATGGACTGGAGCCGCAGCGACGGCCGCAGGCGCCACGTTGTAGGTCTTCCGCCACCCAGCGTCACGCGCCGCGCCGAACAGCGTCGCAATTGTGATCGTCCCCGGCGTGAATCCGTTCCATCGGGACGCACAAACGTCGGCCGTGTACTTGGAGGAACGCGAAGACCAGGTATCCCACAGCACCAAGCCGTCCGCCCCGGGCAACGCCGAGTGGATGGACATCCCGATCCTGATCCACTGATCGTACTTACAACCGGGGTTAAGCGCCTCCAGAGCGGAGCGGATCTCATCCACGCTGGCCGGCGCGGACGTGACCGCTCGCGCCGGTTTCGGCGCCTCGACGACGGGCACAATCTCAACCGCATCCTCGGCGCGCAGGAACGCATCGGGGTCCCAACTCAAGAAACATAGCCGGCTCACGTCCTTCCCTGATTCATCGGCCACAATCCCGTGCTGCTGCTTGAAGTACGCTGCCGCTGTCGCGAATGAGGCGCGCTGGGTGGAGGGATCCGCCGGGATGCGCACCACCACTTTCAGGCCCGTCCCACCGGGAGATTTGAACGAGGCCTGCACGTATGGATCGCTCGCCAATCGTGGTGCTAGTGCCGTGATGGTCTCCTGGCCGAGACTATCGAAGTCCATGACCAGCAGGCCCGAGTGCGCCTGCAGGCCGTTGGCATTGCGCCCGCTGAAGATGCCGCTGATGGTCACGGCCGGCAAGTCCTGCTTGAGCCGCGCCACGGTGTTATCGTCACCAGCCGCCTTTGCCACTCGGATCGCCTCGACCTGCGGGCGGAGGGCATCCGAGCGGCTCATTATAATCGTGTCTGCCAGAGTCAGATGGTCGGCCGGAACCGTATTTTTCGCCCCGACGAATATCGAAAACGGGGTGGTGTTGGCTTGCGCGCTCAAGCTGCCACCTGACCCTTTTTCAAAAAAGATTCAATTTCTGACCACACGAACCGCTTCCGCGCACCGACACGAATGAAAGGCGGCTGCATGCGCCACAAACTCGTGCTGCTGATTCCCAACCGGCGGCACAACTGCGCGGGCGTCAGCAGTGGTTCGTCGACCACCCGAACCGCCGCCGCTTCGCCTTGCAGGGCAGTTATTGCAGCATCAATCCTGACCGCCGTGTAGTTCATCGCCAGCAGCAGTTTCGTGACCGTAGCTTCATTCTGTGCAGTACTCATAGCGCAATCTCCATGCTGTTAAATCAAATGTATCGCTCTGTGGTTAATTATATGGATATGCCTATACTTTGAATATCGGCGAGACCTAGCGCGGCGATAAAAGACGGGGAATACCAACAAAATGGCGGTTTTAGCTTAGCAAAAAAGACGTTTCGCGACGTGACGCGACGGCCGCGCGTGGAGAATACCGGCTTCGGAATTGAAACTTACTATAGCCGTCAGGAGAGCAGTGTACGGATACCGCTGCTCATCTGCGCCCGCTAATCCAATGCTTTACGCTCTGTTTTTGCGCCGCTAGGGTGCATGGATTTGGGATCTTTTTCCGGCGTAGGAAACAGGACAAGATAGTACCTTCTGCATCGGTGACCGGTATTCTTGACGTGCTTCTTCCGGAAGTCGGCGTACCTTTGTTGTACTCCTGAGTGCGTGGCGAAGAGCCCGTTGATGCTCTTGGCTCTCGAACTAGACTGCTTCAGAATTTCGTTTTCCGTCCTGGCAGTATCGGCGGAGATGGCCCCCAGTGTGGCCATCGCCTCCAAGACAGCCCTGCAGCCGGGTCTTGTTATGGATGCGCCATCAGCTAAAAAAGTTATCTTTTGGACGTTGTCGGGCGTATTGTCTGTCAGTTGGGCACGTCCGTGGTCAGGCTGATTGGATAATTGATCATTGCCTGGCGTGGCGGCATTGAACCGCGTACGCTCAGCTGTCGTTGGCGCTCGACTGCTTATCTCTAGCGAGCCCTGAAGACCCAATCCTGCCCCATCGGAAAACGTGACCATTGCCCGGTTCACCTGAAGTCGCCGGGGAGTGGAGGCCCTAAGCACCGTCTTGACATCGCCATCTGGCACGCCAGTACACGTTACAGGGAACACATCGCTCGCGACTTCAAATTCCAGCAGGTCCATGAACAGGATAATCACTCGGGCTGTTGCACCGCGCAGCCCACTCACCAGATAGGTCCAGGTCGTTGCGCCAAAATCTGGCTTCCTACCGGGGGTGGGTTCTGCTGTCACGCTCTGGATGGCGTACGCGTGTCCAAGCAGGTCCAAGGTAAGCGTGTCGGGTGAGGCTGTAGGAGTTCTTCTCGGCTTCCTGTTGCTCGATTTCTTCCCTGACTTCTTCATGACTGGTTGCATAGTACACTCGACCAGCACCCCCAATCAAACCATTTTCAACCAGATGTCTTTGCCAACAGCGCCAGCGCTTTCGCCCGATCCTGCTTCCAAGTCTTGGTGGTCGAATTGTTGAGGATGTCGCGAATTGGTCATTCCGGCTCGGCGTACCACCCGCTGTCAGCAACGCCAGCATCGCTGTCTCGAGCGCTTTTCTGAAATCCTCGCGTCCAGATTGCGCTTTGTCGGGTATGGCACCACCAAGAGGGTGGGGTGGTAATGAGGTGGGTGCTGAAACATGGACTACGGCATGGAAGTTTTGGCGGCATTCGTCGCTGAGATCGCGGGTTTCCCTGCAACATCCATTTTTTGATGAACTCCGCCGTCAAGTAATTCAACGAGCTTTTTCTGGTCTTGTTTCCACGTTTTCGATGAACTCTTTTTTAAGATTTCACGCATCTGCTCGTCCCGCGTTGGCGCACCGTTCATGAGCAACCTCGGCATGGCGGATTGCAGCGCGGTGCGCATCTGCTCCTGGTTCGGGTGGAAATAGTGTGTAATCACGGTTTCCGATAACGTGTGGCCCGTCACCGCTTTTACGAGTTCAACCGGCACGTTGGCGGTCAGGGCCAGCGTGACAAAGGTCGATCGCAACGCGTGGAATCCGTGAATGTTGACGCGGCGCGCACTGCCTTCCCGTTTTTCATGCAGGAAACCGCGTACGCCATCCGCCTGCGGCGCCGCAACCTTGGCTGTCCGGACGATCGGAATGCCAGCTATTTTTTCGATGCGCGTCAGGTAGTGTGAAACCGAGCCCTTACTCATCCCCAGTTTCGGGGCAATTGCATTGTAAGTCTGCCCTTCGGCGTAGAGGTCAAAAATACGCAGGAGATTCTCTCTCACCTTGCGGGTGTACTTTTTGGTATCGACGTGTTCCAAAGCCTCACGGGCCTTCGCCAAAGCTTCAGGCGTGACGATGTTTGGCCCGCCGCGGACCTTCCCGGCTTCATTCAGTTCGACGAATCCCGCCGCACGGAATACGGCATTCAGGCGTCGGTTGATTTCGTACGGTTTCTCCCGGTAAAGGCGGGCGGCTTCCGGAAAGCAGCATTCACCATCGTGCGGTAGCTTGCCCAGTTCGTCGTAAAGCAAAGGGAAAATCGGAATCCATACTGGCTCGCCTGTCTTGGCTGTC
>JBAXJV010000114.1:0-8094 GCA_037137675.1 bacterium
GATTGTCAGCAACAGCACCATTCCGGTGATTGTAGATGCGGGCCTGCGGGCGCCCTCCGAAGCCGCCGCCGCGCTCGAAATGGGCTGTGCCGCCGTACTCGTTAACAGTGCAGTCGCTGCCGCTAACGACCCGCCCGCCATGGCCACCGCCTTCGCTCTGGCCGTGCAAGCCGGACGCACCGCCTTCCATGCCGGCTTGATGGGACGTAGCGCCGTGGCGGTGGCCACAAGTCCATTGACGAATTTCACGCAGGAGTAACCACTCAAGTGTTCGGTGTTCAGTGTTCGGAAAGCCTAATTCGACCCTGTTCGAAAAGGATCAGGTAGGGCGAAACCTCCGGTTGAGCCGGTGCCAGTGAAAGGCCATATGCAGATCCAGAAGAGAACTTCGTTCCTTATTCAGCGCATTTCATGGGAATGTCTTGCTCCGGCTCGGACAGGACGCCTCGCCCAACCTTCTGATGCCTTTTGTTTTAGCGATTCTGTTTCCGAAACCCTTTTCGAATAGGGCCTAATTCTTTTCACGCAATTCTAGTGTTCACTGTCTTGTTTTTCCCGAACACCGAACACTAAACACCTTCCATACAAATGAGCCCAATGTGAACAATATTATTGCGAACATGCCTGACTGGCTTGATCCGCGCCCCTGGCTGCCGCTGGCGCAACACGCCACGGCGGACGATGTTGAGCGTGCCTTGTGCACCAGCACTCCGGACGAAAGCACGCTGGCCGCGCTGCTCTCGACCACCGCTGCGACATCCTTCATGGAGCCCATGGCGCGCAAGGCCCAAATCCTCACCCGCGAGCACTTTGGCCGCACCATCGGCCTCTACGTGCCGCTTTATCTATCCGACTACTGCTGCAACGGCTGCGTTTACTGCGGCTTTGCATCCGACCGCCAGCAACAACGCCACTGCCTGACCCATGCAGAAATCTGCGCCGAACTCGCCGCCATCGAACAGGACGGCTTTGAGGAAATCCTGCTGCTCACCGGCGAACGGATGCCGCAGGCGGACTTCGCCTACCTGCGCGGCGCCGTATCCGAGGCCGCAAGCCGCTTTCATCTGGTCACGATTGAAGTATTCCCGATGATCACTGAGGAGTATCACCAACTGGCTGCGGAGGGTTGCACAGGCCTCTCGATCTACCAGGAAACGTATGATCCCGTGCGCTATTTAGAACTGCACCGCTGGGGTCCCAAGCGTGATTACACCAACCGGCTGGAGGCGCCGGGCCGCGCCCTCGCCGGCGGGCTGCGCTCCGCCGGGCTCGGGTCGCTGCTGGGACTCAACGATCCGCTATTTGAAATGCTGGCGCTTTACCGCCACGCCCGGCACCTGCAGCGCACGCACTGGCAGGCTGGTGTCGCACTGGCCTTTCCGCGCATACGGCCGCAGGCTGGCAACTGGCAGCCGCCCCACCCTGTCGGGGAACGCGAACTGCTCCAGATTCTGCTGGCCTTCCGCATTGTCTGCCCAGACACGCCACTGACCCTTTCCACCCGCGAACGCCCCGGGTTCCGGGACGGCGTGGCAGGCCTCGCGGTCAACAAGATGAGCATCGGCAGCCGCACCACGGTGGGCGGATATGCCCGGAACGCTGAAGAAGGAATCGGACAGTTTATAATCAGCGACGACCGCGGAATTTCCGCCTTTCTAACTGCCCTAAGCGGCAAGGGGTTGCAGCCCGTCTTCAAAAACTGTGAATCAGTCTACCGGAACGTGACCTAGCATGCCTTCAACACCAATCCACATTGAACGTATGGCCCGTTTCCGCGCTGCAGGGCTGTATCTGGTCACATCCGAATGCCTTTCCGCCGGTCGCTCGACGGAGACAATTGTGCAGGCGGCGCTCGCCGGCGGGGTGCGGTTGATACAGTTGCGTGAAAAGGATCTCTCAGCACAAGCACTGACCGCGCTCGCACGCCGTGTGCGGGCACTCACCGCCGCCGCTGGCGCACTGTTGCTGATCAACGACCGGCTCGACATCGCACTGGCCGTTGGCGCCGATGGCGTGCACCTCGGCCAGGACGATCTGCCGATCGCCGACGCCCGCCGTCTTGCGCCAGACTTTATTTTGGGCGCATCCACTCACGACATTGCAGAAGCGCGTGCCGCAGAGGCCGCTGGCGCTTCTTACGTCAACATCGGACCGCTCTTCTCAACCAACACCAAGGTCTGGACCGGTGATTTTCTCGGCATTGCAGGCCTGCGTCGCATCGCCCCGCACGTAAATCTGCCGTTTACGGTCATGGGCGGCATCAAGGCTGAGCATATTCCGGACCTGATCGGGGCAGGCGCACACACCATCGCCATTGTCACAGCCATCACCGCCGCACCTGATCCCCGCGCCGCTGCAGCCGCCCTGCTCGCGGCAATAGGAAGTCATGGAAAGCCGGAGTAGTGAACAGTGAACGGTTATAGAGCCGTAGCCACCGCGTTACCGCGGCGGCTACGAATTCAGGGCAGGATTACTCCAGGTTGATCCGATAGAACCAGGGACCGGTGCCCACGGCCGTCTTGTCGGTTTCCGTGTTCATGGGGAACAGGCCGGGCATGTTGGTGCTAACGAGGTGCCCGAAGGGCGTCACGTCCGTGAGGTTGCTGCCGCGCGCAAGACTGTAGAACTTGCCTTCCACTCCCTGCCAACTGACAACCATTCCCTCGCCGGCGAATTCAGGCAAGACGCCGGAAAGTATCAGAACCGAGTTGCGGTTTGTGGGATCGGTGCCCGCCAAATACTCCGAGGAAGTCACCATGCCGTCATGATCGGGATCGTCCAGCACGGCTTGCTCGAAATTGTTGGTGATCCCGTACTGCGCCAGCCACCATTCCGGCGTGGGCTGATTGGTGGTCATGTTGGCCGCAAAGTTCGCCGTCACGGACTTGGGCGCGTCCATCAGCAAGGCGAGCGGATTCGATGATCCGGTCGCATCGCCGATCCAGTTGGCAAAATGGAAGTATTGGTCCGCCGTTGCGGTGATCTGTGTCGTCGCGCAGGACGCTTGCCAGCAGGGATCGGTGTTCACAGTGCCATTCGTCCCGTGGGCCGCTGCCAGCCAGTAGTTAGTCGCCCACTGCCAAGTCAGTTCGGCGTTGTTGGTCAAAGTCATTACCAGGCGGTTTGTCTGGCCGCTCACAGGCGCGTTACCGGTCATGGCCCACCCGGTGCAAACGAATTGCGTAGTGTTCTGCTCGATTGGCGAGTTCACGGTATTGGTCAGAATTGCGCCGGCGATGTTCGTGTATGCGCCCGCGGACGGATTGGCCGTGCCGTGGGCGGACTGGATGTTTAACGTAAAAGTGGTTTTCTCCAGCAGCAGGCCAACCGCCAGGGAATGCCCGGCATTACAACCTGAAATGACATTGGCCAAGGACATACCGGACACGGGGACCGGACTGCTCCATTGCGTAGTGGCGATGTCACCCAACTGGCCATATTCGTTATCGCCCATTCCCCACAAAGTGCCGCCTTGCTTTAAAAACAGGGAGTGATCCAACCCCGCTGCCACCGTCGTCACATTGCTGGCTACGGATACCGGACGGTCGCTCTGACCTCCTATAGTACCGACGCCCAACTGGCCGCAGTCGTTATCGCCCATCGCCCACAATGTACCGTCGCCTTTCAAATACAGGGAATGAAAGCCTCCCGCCGCCACCGCCGCCACATTGCTGGCGACGCATTCCGGAGTGTCACTCTGGCCTGTAGTACCGTCGCCTAACTGGCCAGCGTTGTTCCGGCCCATCACCCACAACGTGCCGTCGGCCTTCACAAACATGGAATGCCAGACGCCCGCCGCCAGCGTCACCACATTGCTGGCAACGGAGACAGGCCAATGCGCTTCGGCTGTGGTTCCGTTGCCCAACTGGCCGTACTCGTTCTGGCCCATCGTCCACAAAGTGCCGTCGCCCTTCAAAAACACGGAATGGGTGGCTCCCGCCGCAACCGCCACCACATTATTGGTTATGACTACCGCATTGCTCCGGCTAAACGTTGTGCCGTCGCCCAACTGACCGAAGTCGTTTTGGCCCATCGCCCACAGCGTGCCGTCCACTTTCAGATACAGCGAATGCCAGGCCCCACCCGCCGCCACCACCACATTGCTGGCCACACTCAAGGGCAACGTGCTGTTGTTGGTGGTGCCGTCGCCCAGTTCACCATCGGCGTTGTAACCCATCCCCCACAACGTGCCATCGGTCTTAACAAACAGGGAATGATCCTCACCCGCCGTCGCCGCCACCACATTACTGGCCACGCTCACGGGCAGCGTGCTGTTGTTGGTGTTTCCGTCGCCCAACTGGCCATAGTAGTTGTAGCCCCAGGCCAGTAATTGCGGGGCGCCGACTGTCACAGTGGCGGGCAGACTGATCTTCAAGCCGTACTCGTTGGTCACCACTACATAATAAACGCCCGAGTCCGGCACGCCCGCGCTGGCCATGGTCAGCGCACTATTGATAGCCCCTGTAATCATCCCGCCATTCTTGAACCATTGGAAACTCAACGGGGCCTGACCGGTGGTCGAAACGCTCAAGCTCACCGTCGCGCCTGCCGCAACCACCTGGCTGGTCGGCGAGGTTGTGATGACCGGCGGATAAAGCACCGCCAAAACCGCCACGCTGCTGGTCGCGCTGTCATACAGATTGGTCACCTCCACCGAGTATTCGCCGGCATTGTTCGAAGTCGCCCCGCTGACGGTATAGTTGGTCGCCGTCGCCCCGCTAATCGCATTGCTGCCAAAATACCACTGATATGCCAGCGGCGCTGTTCCTGTCGCCGTCACGCTGAAGTTCGCGGTAAATCCATTGAATACCGATTGGCCAACCGGCTGGGTCGTGATGAATGGCGCATAGTAGTAGGTCGCAGTCAGCGTCACAGGTTGCAGCGGCATGTTCACGGTGGTGGATGCGGAAGTAACGCTCGCGAGATACTGAGTCGCGCCAGTCCACTGCGCAAAAAACGCTCCCGCTGCCGGGACGTTCGCGGCGATCGCCACCTGCTGCAGGTTGGTATACGAACCATCGTCGGTTCCGTTAATCACGTCCAGCCATAGCGCCGTCGGACGCCCGTGCCAGGCGCCCGGCACCGCCGGCCAGTTGGTGGTTCCAGCAAAGCGGAAGACGGTCGCCCCGGTGTCGCCGTTGAACACATTCGCGCCAACCTGCCCGGGAGCATTGCCCTGGAAATAAACTCCCGCCAGATTAGTGCACCCGAAAAATGCATCGCCCCCGACGTTGGTGACGCTGTTCGGAATCGAGATGCAAGTAATATCGGCGCAGGCATAGAACGCATTGCTCCCGAGGCTGGTGACTGGAAGTCCTTCGATCAGGCCGGGGACGACAACCGACCCGCCAAGACCGCTGTAGCCGGTAATGGCGACTGTATTATCGGGGTTGATCGTGTAGTAAAAAGGCGTCCACAAGGCGGTCGGCAATCCGCCAAAAGTCGCACCCCATGCCCCCGCATTTTCAGGCAGGTAATAAACAGTCGCAAGGGCGTCCCCAGAGAACGGGGACCCATTATTGTAGATCAGATTGGGCGGGAGGCCTTGGAAATAAACGCCCATCAGACCGTAGCAATTATAGAATGCCCACTGACCGATGTTGGTGACGCTGCCGGGGATACTGATGCTGGTCAATCCGTTGGTGGAAGGACCCCCATAGTTGGAATTGAAGGCTTCGGATCCGATGCTGGTGACCGGATGGCCATTGAGCGTGCTTGGAATGACCGCCGCACCGCCGGGTCCCGTGTAGCCGGTGATGGTGACCGTATTATCGGAATTGGTCGTGAAGGTAAAAGGCACCCACAAGGCCGTCGGCACACCGCCAAATGTGGCACCCCAACCGGTGGTTCCCGGCAACCCGGTCCCGGGCAGGAAATAGATGGTCAGCGGGTCGTGGTCGTATCCAAACGCACTCGTACCCAGGCTGGGCGGGCTGCCCTGGAAATAGACAGCCGTCAAATTCGGACAGCCCCAGAACGCTGTTGCTTCGATGTTGGTGACGCTGGCGGGAATCGTGACGTGAGTCAAATTGGTGTTTTCGTTGAAGGTATTGGTCGCGATGGCGGTGACCGCATATCCATGTATCGAGGACGGAATGATCACCACACCATTGGTGCCGGCATAGCCCGTGAAGGTGACGGTCGCATGATCGGGGTTAATCGTATAGCCATACGGGTTAATCTGCTCGACGGCGCTCACCGTCCGGACATCGCTCGCACCGTTAAAATTATGCTCTACGGCAAATTGATAGGCGGTCGGCACGTCTCCAATGACATTGGGCGCGATGTTCACCCAGTCACAATTCCAATCGGGATCAGACCCGCTGTTATCCTCGTATAATTGAATGAATTGAATGACGCCAAGCCCTTGAAAGTATCCACGCACTGTGTTGGTAATACTATACGACATGCGGAACTCAGCCGTTTTGCCGTCTTGAAAGTCCCCATCTCCGCCGGCCAGGGTTTTAATATTGTAGTACTTTGTTGCGCCGGTTGTGCCTTCGATTCTCAAATATATATTGGCGCCTGTTCCGGAATAGGTGGCGCTATCGGTTTTAACAGAAACCTGCGACACGCCTCTAATAGCTCCCAGCCATGTACATGGGCTGACTATATTGGGATTAATTGTGCCATGGGACATATCCAGAACGGAGTTCCCAAGCGTGACCATGCTGGAGGTAAATTCATTGTCGCTTTCAACACCCACGTGACTGGTCACTTTGGAATCAACGATGAATAAATTCCCCTGCGTTACCCCGTCATTGGGATAGCCATTATAAATACTGGTGGCGCCCTGGGCGGAAACGCTCAGGTTGGAGGCGCCGTTTACAATTATGGACCCACCCGACGATAGAATTGCCGGCATGGTGGTTGAGTTGGTTTCCACCACCAATGCGCCGGGGCCGGTTAAAGTAATATTACCCCCACCGCCGCCAATCACGGCAGACGAAGAAGCAACAGGTGTCACAAGCGTGCTTTGTAAGGAATTGCTTCCGGTTGCAACCAGGACCAAATCGTTTACATTATAGATGATGTTGGAGTTGGATGACAAAAACAGATTCGATATGGTCAGGCTTCCGCCGTAGGATTCAATCTTTAAGTTGGTAATGGTATGGCTTGAACCACCGCCTATGATGGTGGCGTTTCCGCAAATGCGAATGGTTTTTTCCAAAAGACCGGAAAGACCCGATATATCAAGCACATCGCCGTTGTCTAGACTAAACATAGCAGGCAAGTCGCCGGCGTCGCCTGGGGTGTAGTAAACGCTTCCATTAGTGGCCACCCCTGCGATGTTTATGTGTGTATCGTAAAAGATACTTAAGAATGCCGCATTGTCCAAGGCTTTGGAACCAGCGGTGAAAGGAAAGGATGTTCCATCTACTACGTCTTTAACTTGGACCAGCGGGCCATTGGTTGTGCCCCCAAACCTCAAATACTGGTCCGGATCGCCCAGGGCGTTATAATGTTGAGCATCCAATAAATATAATTCCTGTTCGTCTCCTCCGCCCGTGGTTAGTGTCCTGGCCAGTATAATGCCATCCGCCTGGGAAATATCCGTCAGACCACCGAGCGGTAAGGGCGATCGTAGATAATTCAAGGGATTGCCGGATGTGTCCGCTTGAAACAGGCCCTTGATGTTGCCCGTGTCATACGCCAATGAATAGCGGCCGTCTTGAGTATTCTTGGCGTATACCACATAATCGGGCGCATTTTCTAAAGTGCCATTATAATTCCACGGGATCGCGCCGGCTTGCTGGACGATCAAATAATTGCAACCATCCGAGTTGTTAAGCACCTGGTAGGCAGCCAATACCTGGTTGGGCCAGGGCTCATAAGCGGTTTGTGGAACAACAAAGGTATAATTGGTGTTGATCAGTTCCCCAAGATACGTCAGCCGTTCCTGGTCATTCGTAATCACGTTATTCGTAGGCAGCAGGGATGCCATTGTCGTCAAGACGTCATTGTTTGCAACGTCATTGTTAATAGCGGTAAGCGCGGCATTCATGTCCGGTACGACATTATTGGTCATCCATTGCGAAAAGCTTATGTTTGTATCCGATCCAGTCCTTTGCGAGAATAAATACGATTGGCGTT
>JBAXJV010000115.1:0-8066 GCA_037137675.1 bacterium
ATGGCGGCGAACGCATCCGCATCGCCCGCCGTGGTAAACCCATCGCCGCGCTGGTTTCGGCGGACGACCTCGAAATGTTGCAACGCACCGATGATGCCGCCGACTGCGCTGACGCGCGCAAGGCGCTGGCAGGCTACAAACGCTGCCCGGCCAGCGCCGTGCCGCTGGATGATTATCTCCGCACACGGAAACCCCGCGCGTGAAATACACCGTCCGGCTGACGCGCCCCGCGCAAAAGGCGCTGGACGCCTTGGATGGCAACGCCTTCGGGCGCATCGTGCGTGCTTTGCGCGGATTGGAACTCGATCCCCAACCGCCCGGTGTGCTGAAGTTGGCGGGCGAAAAAAATCAGTGGCGCATTCGCGTGGGCGACTGGCGGATTGTTTATTCCGTTTTTAACTGCGAACTGGTCGTCCTGATCCTGAAGCTCGGACACCTCCGCGAGATTTACCGCTGACGTATGAACGGCTTAACGATGCATTTATTATTTAAACGACGGCGGTTTCCCAGGCGCTGGCAGCCGGTGCTGCTGCTGCTCTGGGTGGCTTTGCTGGGCTTTTTTTTCGCCAACGTCGAAATTCAAATTGAAGGCGGTCAGGGCTGGGCGGCGGGATTACCAACCTGGCGGATTGAGCAGCATTGGATTCTGGATATCATCTGGGGCGGGCGGCCGCTGACGGGCTACCATTTCTGGGTGTTTGCGTTCATGGCGATGGTGTTTCATTTACCTGTGTTCGCGACTGGCCGCTGGTCGCTGATGATCGAAGCCCGCGTGCTGGGCAGCGTGATGGTCTTTTGGATTGTTGAAGATTTCCTCTGGTTTGTCATGAATCCAGCCTATGGCCTGACGCGGTTTCGTCCTGAATGTATTCCCTGGCACCACGTCTGGATTCTGGGACTCCCGCAGGATTACGTGGTCTTCACCCTTGCCGGACTGATTATGATTGCATGGTCGTACTGGATGGCCTGGCGGCGCGTGCACCCGCGAGTTGTTTGTCTGGCGGAGGCGAGCCGGTTGTGAAAGTGGTTATATTACATGCTTCGGCCGGTGCGGGACACCGGCGCGCTGCGGAGGCGCTGTCAGCCGCATTTACGCGCGTGGCCCCGGATGTGGAGCCCGTGGTTTGCGATCTGCTGGATTATACTCCGGCGCTGTTCCGGCGCACCTATGCGCGCGGCTACCTCAATCTGGTGCGTCGCGTGCCCGAGCTCTGGGGCTATATGTACGCGCTTTCCGATCGCTCGGCGCGCGTGCCATGGCGGCGCAAGGTGCGCTCTATTTTTAACCACCTGAATACCCAGACCTTCTCGAAGTTTTACGCCAGCGTCCGTCCGGACGTGGCGATCTGCACGCATTTTATGCCGCTGGAATTGCTGGCTACACGTGTGCGGCTCAAGAAAATTGCGACGCCGTTGTATGGAGTGGTAACCGATTTCGCGGTGCATGCGCTCTGGATGCAGGAGTCTGTGAACGGCTACTTCGTCGCCACGGATGAGGCCCGGCGCCATCTGGTGCGGCTGGGGGTGGCGCCGCAAATGGTGCGTGTGACAGGCATTCCGGTGGATCCCGTGTTTGCCGATCCGTTGACATCTGCCGCCGCGCGCAAACGGCTGGGACTGGATCCGGCACGTCCGGTTGTGCTGCTGTTGAGTGGCGGGTTTGGTGTCGGACCAACAGTGAATTTGCTGACGGCGTTGCGTGATCTGGATGCCCGCGTGCAAGTGCTTTCCGTAGTTGGAAATAACGAGAGCATGCGCCTTAAAGCCGAGCGGGTGGCGGCATCGTTACTGGGAAACCGGGCGCGGGTTTACGGGTTCGTTGATAACATGCATGAGTTGATGGCGGCAGCGGATTTAGTCGTCAGCAAGCCCGGTGGATTAACCTCGTCAGAAGTGCTGGCACGGGGCAAGCCGATGGTGATTGTTGACCCCATTCCAGGGCAGGAGCAGCGTAACAGCGAGTTTATGCTGGAAGAAGGCGCGGCCATCCGTTTGCATGAAGTGGGCGATGCGGCCGCTCAGATTGGCGCGCTGCTGAGCGATACACGCCGGCTGGCCCGCCTTACCGAGGCGGCAGCGCATCTGGGCCGTCCGCAGGCCGCAGAAACCGTGGCGCGCGGAGTTTTGGCCGATCTTGCGGGCGGAATGGTCTGAAATGTCACCGAGCACTGAAAACTGACCACCGAACACTGACCACCGACCACTGACCACCGATCACCGCCCCCCGACCCCACCTCAGCTGCTAGCCTGATAATTACGTTCGACGCGCTGGGCTACATCTTTGTATCCGATGTCAATTGAGTAAATCTGCTTGTAGGCGGTGAGCGCTTTGTCCGGTTTTTTCATCGCCTCGTAGACCTGGCCCAAAGCGTAAACAACCTGTTTTTTCTCATCGTTCATATCCGTCAGCTCTTTAGCCGCGCGTTCGAGCTGGTCGGCGGCCAGATCGTACTGCTGCTTGTTCTGGAAGCAGACTCCGATGTAGTAAAGCGCTGCAACGTGGCGTTGCGGGTTGCGCTGGGCTAGCTGAAACTGCTGAAT
Organism: bacterium; assembly: GCA_037137675.1. Lineage (GTDB taxonomy): Bacteria > Verrucomicrobiota > Kiritimatiellia > CAIKKV01 > CAIYGI01 > CAIYGI01. The sequence continues at coordinate 2,542 of JBAXJV010000115.1, forward strand.
GGCTTCGTTGACCTGTTGCCGGTCGTAGAGCGCGACGCCGTAATCGAAGTGCAACTGCAGGTCGTTTGGATAGCGCCCGACGCGCTCCTGCAAGTCTGCAAAGAAAAACCCCCTCCGCTCTTTGGCCAGCGCATCCGCCACGTCGGTTTTGCCAGCCTCGCGGGCCTGTTCAATCAGGTAATCGAAGCGCTGTAATTTGACCTGACTGATGCGGTTATCCAGCTGTGGATCGTGGCCGCCGGCCGTTTCTTGTGCGGCCTGCAGGGCGGCGGCGCCTTCTTCAAAACGGTTGAGGGAAATGTAGAGGTCGGCCAGTGCGCGGCGGTAGTTGATGTTGCCAGGTTCACGCTGAATACGTTCGAGGTTTTCGCGGATCAGGTTCTCCGTATCGTTCTCGCTGCGGACGGCCTTGTTTTCCTGTTCCAGAACGGTGGCCTGCTTGGTGTCGCGAATCATGTTGCGGAACGATCCGCCGGTTGACGCGGTTTCGTTCCATCCGTCTTTGGACATGCTGCCCAGCGCCATCGAATCCTTGAGCAATTTCACGGCATCGCTGTTGTGCGGGTTGAGTTCCGCCAGGCGTTCAAAGCATTCCTGTGCGCCGCGCGGCTGGCCAGCCTTCAGGAAAAGTTTTCCGAGCCAGGTCAGCACCTCGGCATTGTCGGGGTCCTGATCGCGCAGGAAGGTAAGCGACTGGATGGCCACTTCAGGTTGCCCGGCGGCCTCGGAAGCGCGGGCGAGAAATTTGAGGTGGTTTGTGCCGACAGGATCAATGCGCAGCGCCTGTTCGATTTTTTTCATTGCGCTCACCGGTTTGCCCGCGGCGAGCAGCCCGGCGGCGATGCCGGCAAGCGGCATGCTTCTGGCCTGGGCCATGATGCGCGCCGCGCGTCCAGCTCCCTTGGCGCGAAATTGTTTGACCTCGGCAGCGCGCAGGAAAAGGCGCGCCCGGTGAAAGGACGGTTCCACCTCAATGCATTGCATGAACATATCAATCGCATAATCAAGGTTGTCGTGCTCCATGGCGGCAAAGCCGCGATTGAATAGATCACGCACGCGTGGTTGCGCAGTTTCCAAGGTTATTTCAGCCATAATCAATGTTCTCCCCGGCCGGCCGGATGACGGACCTTTTCTTGACAACAAACTGTCATTATACAACACTATCGCTCTCCGTGAATCGTCAATTTTCATTTTTTAAGTTGGCCTTATTTAAGTTGGCCGGGTGCATGCTCAGTCTGATGATCTGCGGACTTTCGGCAGCGCCGCTTTGCGCTGCGGTTCCTGACTGGGTGCGGCTGGACGATCTGGCGGCGCATTATAAACTCGCGGCGCCTGCGGTCGAGCAGGATGGCCGGGTGGTGCTGCGCAATACCTACCAGACGATGGCCTTTGAGCCGGGCGCGCGGCGGGTGTTCAGCGACGGCTGGGCGCTCTATCTTAACAGTGAGCTTGTGCGGCGGAATTCGAACTGGTGGATGGATCGTCATGATATGACGACGATTGTTGCGCCGCTGTTGGATTCCAATGCGGCCTTGAACGGACTCGGGGCCGGGTTGGTGGTGCTGGATCCCGGCCACGGCGGAGCTGACCCCGGAGCGCGCGGGAGCAGCGGGCTGGAGGAGAAGGCCTTGACCCTTGATGTGGCGCGGCGGACCGGTTTGCGATTGCAGGCCTGCGGGGTAAAGGTGCGGCTGACGCGCGATCGCGATCGGGATGTCGGTCTTGATACGCGCTGCGAAATGGCGCTGCGTGCCAGCGCAGATCTATTTGTCAGCATTCACTTTAACGCCGCCACGGACCGGCATACGCAAGGCATCGAAACTTTCATTGTGCCGGCGGCAGGTGCGTTGTCCACCTGCGAGAAACGCCAGCTTACGCGCCAGCGGGAGCGCGCCGCTGCGCTGGGGAACCAGAACGATGCGGCCAACACCGTGCTCGGCTATTGGGTGCATCGCGGGCTTCTAAGTTATGTGCACAGCGAGGATCGCGGCGTGCGGCGGGCGCGCTACCTCGTATTGCGGAATACCGGTTGCCCGGCCACGCTCGTCGAGGCCGGCTTTATCAGCAATCCAGAAGAGTCGCGCCGCCTGCAAAACGAGGATTATCGCCAGTCGCTGGCTAATGGTGTGGCCAGCGGGATCATGACTTATTTGAGCAGAGTGCGCGAGGCCAACCACGGCGGTGTATGATTCCGGACAACGGTTCACCACGGATTACACGGATGGCACGGATAAAAAAGCTTAATTAACTACGAAACACGAAAAGCGCGAAAAGGAAAACGGCATGAAAATAAAGGCAAAGGCCCGCAAGGGTGGCGAATTTGAGGTTAAAGATCTTAGTATGGCGGCGTTTGGCCGTAAGGAAATTGAGCTGGCAGAAAAGGAGATGCCCGGCCTGATGGCAATGCGCGCCCAGTTCGGCGCGCAACAGCCGCTGCGCGGCGCGCGGATTACCGGCTCGCTGCACATGACCATTCAAACCGCCGTGCTGATCGAGACGCTGCAAAAGCTGGGTGCGCAGGTGCGCTGGGCGAGTTGCAATATCTTTTCGACCCAGGACCATGCCGCCGCCGCGCTGGCGGTGAAGGGGACCACCGTCTTCGCGCGCAAGGGCGAATCGCTGGTGGAATATTGGGAGTATACCGACCGGATTCTTGACTGGGGCGCTGGTCGTGGGCCGAACGTGCTGCTTGATGATGGCGGCGACGCCACGATTTTCGTGCATCTCGGCTATCAGGCCGAAGATGATGCCAGCGTGCTGAACCGCAAGCCCGGCAGCGAGGAGGAAGGCATCCTCTTCGCGCAACTCAAGAAATCGCTTAAGCGTGATCCAAAACGCTTCCACCGCATCGTCAAGGATATCCGCGGCGTCAGCGAAGAGACCACCACCGGCGTGCACCGCCTGCAGCAAATGGCCGCCAGCGGCAAGTTGCTGTTCCCGGCCTTTAATGTCAACGATTCAGTAACCAAGTCCAAGTTTGACAACCTTTACGGCTGTCGTCATTCGCTGCCAGACGGGATTATGCGGGCGACCGATGTGATGATCGGCGGCAAGATTGTCGTGGTGGCCGGCTATGGCGATGTCGGCAAAGGCTGCTGCCAGGCCATGCGCGGGCAGGGCGCGCGGGTGATCGTGACCGAGATTGATCCGATCTGCGCCCTGCAGGCGGCCATGGAAGGCTATGCCGTGATGCCCATGGAAGAGGCCTGCGTGCTGGGCGACATCTTTGTGACGGCAACGGGCTGCTGCGATGTGATCACGGGCAGGCATATGCGCCGGATGAAGGATCAGGCCATCGTCTGCAATATCGGCCACTTCGATAGCGAGATTGAAACCACCGCGCTGCGCCAGTACCGCTGGGAGGAGATCAAGCCGCAAGTTCACGAAATACATTTCCCCAACGGTAAAGGGCTGATTCTGCTGGCTGAAGGGCGGTTGGTGAATCTGGGTTGCGCAACCGGACACCCCAGCTTCGTGATGTCCTGTAGCTTCACCAATCAAGTTCTGGCGCAGATCGAGCTCTTTGCGAACCCGGGCAAGTACCCGGTCTCCGTCCACGTCCTGCCGAAAAAACTAGATGAGCAGGTTGCGGGATTACACCTGATGAAGCTGGGCGTGCGACTGGAGCAGTTGACCCGCCGTCAGGCCAAATATCTGGGCGTGCCGGTCACGGGCCCGTTCAAACCGGAAACGTACCGTTACTGATCCTTGCTTTGCTTGGCTTGGAGGTCTATTATGCCTCAAGCATGCAGAAATTGCCGGACAGTCTACGCTTCTGGAGACCGCGCTACACTGATGTGGTGGGGCTAGATCTCGGCAATTCCGCCGTTAAAGCCGTGCGCCTGCGCCGTATTAAAGGCCAGCTCACGCTGGTTGCGGCGGAGCTGCTGCCAGCGCTGAGTTTGGCTGTGGATAAAACCAACCTCACGCCGCCGGCTTTGGCTCCGTACAAACTCCCGAAAGCCTTGTGCGGACGTTATGTGGCGCTGGCGATTCCCGGTGTGGCAGCGACTGTCAAGCTGCTGACCATGCCTGTCCACACGGACAAAGCCACGGAACTGCCGATTCGCGAGATGATGGCGGTCGGCGACGATACAGGCTATCGCATCGCCTATGAACTGCTCCCGGTTATTCATGGCCACGCTGAAACACGCGCACTCGCGGTGGCCCTGCCCAGTGTTGAAGTTCAGTATTTGCCCGCATTGTTCCCCGTGGGGCTGCCTGCAATCTGCTCAATTGAAATCGCCGGGCTGGCCGCGCTGACCGCATATCAACAAGGGCCGGGGTTAACGACTGATCACGAAGCGGTTGCCATGCTGGATTTTGGCGCCAATTCCTGTCTGTTGGCTGTTTTCGCGCATGGCGGGTTGGTGCTGATCCGCCGCTTCGACGTAGGATCAACCGCCATTACGCAGCGGGTGCGCGAGACGCTGGGGGTGGATCTGGAGACCGCCGAGGGGGTTTTGATGGACGGCTCATTCGATGTTTCCAAGCCGGTTGCTGAAAGCCTGGAAAACTTTACCCGTCAGGCGCTGATTTCACGCGACTTCATTGAGCGCCGCGAAAATTGCCGGATTGGATGCGTGTATGTGTGCGGCGGTATCGCGGCCTCACGGGACTGGCGTGCTGAATTGCACCGGGCTTTGGGTGTGGAAATTGCCATCTGGAACCCGCTGGCGTGCCTGCCGGTTTTGCCGGGCGCCATTCCCGACACTCTGGCCGGACATGAGAGCCGCTTCGCTGCTGCCATGGGCGCCGCCATGGGCGTGATGGGGACGCCATGAGCCTGCATGTTGATCTAATGCTGCCCGACGAGCGTCGCGATGTGACGCCGATGCGGCCCAAGGCGCTGCTGCAAATATTGCTGGGCACGCTGATTTTATTTGCGTTACTCGGCGCTGTCAAAGCGCTGCATGGGTATAACCTCCTGACCATTGAACGGAAAGACGCCAAAGAACGCTGGGCTAAAATGGAGTTGCGGCAAAAAACGGCGGCCAGGATGGGCAAGGATTTAGCCGCCTGCCGGGAGATTTACGGCGAACTTCAAGGCTGGCAGGGAACACGTTTGCCGGTAACGGAATGGATGGCCCGCCTGGCAGCGCTCTGTCCGTCAACAATTCAACTCAACACTCTGCACCTGACCGGAGTAACGGCTTTGGGTGGTCCCAGAAAATCGCCCTGCCGACAGTTCGAACTACGCCTGACTGGCCGCACAGACGGAACGCAAGCCGATCAGAATGTGTGCTCGCTACAGGCTATATTTACAAATCAACCGCCTTTTTCGAATGCAGTGGAAAGCGTCACTGTGCCCGAAGGCGCTTTCCGGCAGGATCCGGATGCGGCCGCAACCAAGGACGACCGCGTCTTCGAATTGGTAATCCGCTGCACGCCACGGGTGTTTCCATGAAACAGGCAGGCAGGCGGAATTCAGAATTCAGGATTCAGAATTCAGGATTTGGTCTTCTGGCTACTCCTCTGAGAAACCAGGGTTCAGGGTATCAGGGTTCAGGTAAAATCCGGCCTGA